>DATCFW010000082.1:0-3190 GCA_036509295.1 Solirubrobacteraceae bacterium
GGACCGACTCCACGAGCAGATCTGGCACACGCTTCCCACCTACGTCCCGGGCCGGCTCGAGCAGACCGCGGTCCGCGTCCAACATTACGGCTACCTCGGCGCCGTCCGCGATGCCAAGGAGAAGTCGCTGCGCAACGTCGAGCTGCTGCGTCAGCAGGCCGCCGATTGCGCGCCGACGCCGTTCCTGCATTTCAACCTCGGCTCCGAGTACGCCGCCGCCGCCGATCCGGCATCGGCCGTGACCGAGCTGCACGCCGCCCGCGAGATGCTCATCCGGGACGGCGCGCTCAGGACGGCGGAGTACGCGCCCACGCTGTTCACCCGTCTCGTCATGACGCTGCGCCTGTGCGGCCGGCTGAGCGAGGCCAAGACGATCGCCGCCGAGGGCCTGACGCTGTTCGAAGATCTCACCGATCTGGTGCTCGCCCAGGGCCGCATCGCCCAGGCGCTCGATGACGACGAGACGGCGGTGAGCCTGTACCGCCGCGCCGCCGAGATGGGCGACGCCCCGTCCAAGTACGGCGCCATGGTCGGCGGCGGAACGTTTCTGCCACGCCTGGCGATGGCCGAGCTGCGCCTGGAGCGCGGCGATGCCGCCGCCGCCCGGTCAGAGCTGGCGTGGTGCGTGGAGAACCATCCTGAGTTTCTCGCCGTCGCCGCACCGTACGCCACGGCGATGCTGCGCGACGGCGTCGCTCCCACCGAGGTCCTGGCCGAGCTCGAGCGCCTCGACAGCCTGCCGCCGATCGTCCGCATGACGATCGCGGTCGCGCTCCGGCGCGCCGGCGCGACCAGGGATGCCGCCGATCAGTACCGGCTGGTGCTCGCCGCCGGCGCCGACAATGTCCATGCCCGGATCGAGCTGGCCGAGCTGCTGCTGTCCGGCGGCGAGTGGGACGCCGCCGCCGAGCAGGCCGCGCTCGTGCCCGCCGACGATCCCTACGCCGCGCTGGCGACCCGGATCGCGCTGTGCGGTCTGATCGGACGGGCCGAGCCCGCCACGGTCGCCGCCGCCCTGGACCGCGCCCGGCACGCCCGCGTCCCGGCCGCCGAGCTCGATGTGTTCGAGGCCTGGGCCGCGATCGCCGCCGGCGGCGAGGTGCCCGACGGGCTGTCGGCCGCCGGAGCGCCGCTGCTGAGCGTGCTGCTGGAGACGCTGCTGCGCGGGCGGGACGCCGAGCGGTTCGAGGCGCTGCTGCCGGCGCTCGAGCGCTCGCGCCTGGAGCCGCGCGAGCGTCACGAGACCCTGGCCGAGCTGTACCTCAACCAGGGACTGCTGGCCCGCGCCGCCCAGGAGTGGATGGCGGCGTCCCAGCCCCAGCCCGACGCCCGTTCGCTGTTCGGACTGGCGCGGGTCGCCGAGCGCCACGGCATGGCGCAGGACGCCGCTAACTTTGCCATCGGGGCGCTCGAGCTCGATCCGGGCTGCCGCCCGGCGCAGGAGCTGCTGGACCGCGTCAGCCCCGCCCGCGTCCCGGTGGGCGTCGCATGACCACCGACCCGCCTGGGCGTGGACGGCTTGTGGACAGATGCATGAGCCCGCTCAAGTTGTCACCGGATGCGCTCGATGATCGGGGCATGAACCAGAGTCGCCCGGCCCAGCGAGGCCGCGGGACCGAGGAGACCGTCACCCATGAGCCATCCCGCCGCCGAGATCCCGCCCCAGCAGCATCGCCCCCGGTTTCACCGTGCGGATGCGGTTCCGGCCACCGTGCCGGTCGAGGTGCTGGATGCGATCGGCGCCGCCGCCGACGCCTACGACGCGCTGCACGCCTCCGGGCGACGGGTGCATTTCGGCCTGGGCGGCCCCGCGGGCGGGCTGACGATCCAGATGCTCGACACCGACGGCGAGCTGCTCGGAACCGTCTCTCCGCGGGAGCTGCTCGACCTCGCCGCGGGCGCGCCGCTGCACTGACTCAGTAAAGGATCATCTCTCACCATGTCCACCACCCCGGTCTCATCCTCCACCTCCGCCACCTCCGCTGCCAGCTCCAGCTCCGGCTACATGCTCAGCTCCTTGGGTACGGGGTCCCAGCAGATCACCGGCCTGGCCTCGGGCCTGAACACCGATCAGATCATCACCGAGGAGATGGCGCTCTATCAGCAGCCGGTCACCAATCTCCAGAACCAGCAGAGCGGGCTCAACGCCACCAACACGTCTCTGACCAGCATCCAGGCGGCCCTGCAGACGCTCAGCGCCGACGCCCAGGCCCTCGGCAACCCGAGCCTGTTTGCGACCACGCAGTCGGTGTCCTCATCCGACAGCACGCGTGCGTCGGGAACGAGTGCCACCGGTGCCGGCATCGGCGGTTACCAGGTGTCGGTGAGCCAGCTGGCCAACTCCGCCCAGCGCACGTTCAGCTACGCGAGCCCGGCCAGCGCTGACACGATCTCGATCGACGGGCAGCCGGTCTCGATCGGTGCCGGCGAATCGATCTCTGACTTCGTCAACTCGATCAACTCGAACTCGAAGCTCGACGTGTACGCGGCGGCAACCAACTCCGGCACGATCGTGATGTCCAACCGCGCCACCGGCGGCGCCGGCAGCAGCGACAACTCGGGCAATGACTTCATCCAGGTGCAGGACAGTGGCGGCGCCCTGACCGAGAACACCGCGCTCGCCCGCGCCGGACAGAACGCCGAGTTCAGCGTCGATGGCACGGCGGGGACGTCGACCTCGAACACGGTGACCAATGCCATCGCCGGTGTCTCGCTCACGCTCAGCGGGGTCACCACCACCTCGGGCCCGGTCACGATCAACGTCGGCGCCCCGGCGCCGTCGAGCTCGAACCTCGAGACGGCGATCAACGCCTTCACCACCCAGTACAACTCGGTGATCAGCCAGATCCAGTCCGCGGTGTCGACGCCTCCGTCCAGCTCGGCCCCGACCGTCGGGACGCTGTACGAAGACCCGGAGCTGCAGAGTCTGCTCGGCTCGATGCGCTCGACGATGGCCAGCTCGGGATCGGGGCTCCCGGCCGGTCTGGCCAACATGATCGACATCGGCGTCAGCACCGGCGCCACCACCGGCAGCGCCGCGGTCTCGCAATCCGCCCTGGCGGGGAATCTCACGCTTAACACCACCACGCTGGAGAGTCAGCTGGCCGCCGATCCGACGGGCACCCAGAACGTGCTGTCGAAATGGGCGGCGAGCTTCAGCATCATGGTCAACAACGCCTCCGACCCGGGC
>DATCFW010000083.1:0-22418 GCA_036509295.1 Solirubrobacteraceae bacterium
CGGCCGAGTCGTGGGGGTCGACGAGTTCCCGGAAGCGCGTCAGCCGGCATGGAAGCTGACGATCGACTTCGGCCCGGAGATCGGGGTCAAGCGATCCTCGGCCCAGATCACCCATTACTCCGCGGATGAGCTGGTCGACACGCTCGTCGTCGCCGTCGTCAACTTCCCGCCCCGGCAGATCGGGCCGGTGCGCTCCGAGGTGCTCGTGCTCGGCGCGCTCGATGACGAGCGTGGCGTCGTGCTGCTGCGCCCCGACCGCGGTGCCGAGCCGGGGTCACGGATCGGCTGACCCTCAGCGGGCGGCCTGCGGCGGCCCTGACGGGCTCTACGGGCCGCCCTGAGCGCCAACCACCACCGTGGCCTGCGCGGTGCCGTCCACCAGGACCCGATAGCTCCCGAACGCCAGACCGGTGACGACGGTCAGCCCGCCGGCGCCGGGGGGCACCTCGGGTGGCCGGCTGGCCCTGGCCGTGGTCGTCGCGGTCATGGTCGTCGTCGGCCGGGCTGCCGGGGTCGGCGGCGTGCTCGAGCTCGGCGACGCGGCCGTTGGCGAGCTCGAGGCGACGGACGTGGTCGCGCTTCCCGGCCTCGGAGTGGCGGAGGCGGGGGTGATCGCCGAGGTGCGGTGCGCCGATCCGCCGCAGGCGGATAGCAGCAGGCTCACGAGCACACCGGCCAGCGCTCGGCGGCAGGTCATCGCGCCGAGCATAGAGACGCTGCGCCGACCGGGTGAGACATGATGCTCGCCGTGACGATCGCGCTCCTCACCACGTATCTCACCGACTACCGGCTGCCGCTGTTCGGGCTGCTGGCGCAGCGTCACGACGTCGAGGTCCTGTGCTACGCCGGCGGCGACCGGTACGCGCCCGCCTGGTTCACCGACCTCGACGCGCAGCTGGCCGCCGCCGAGTTCCCGGCCCGGCGCCTGGGCGGGATCGGCGAGGCGCTGCGCGTCGGGCGCGATCACGACGCGGTGATCGCGCCGTTCGCCGGCGGCGCGCTCCTGCCCGCAGCGTATGCCGGCGCCCGGCGCCGGCGCCGGCCATTCATCTTCTGGGCGTCGATCTGGCATCAGCCGCGATCGGCCGTGCACGCGCTCGCGCTGCCGGTCACCCGCCACATCTACCGGCATGCCGATGCGGTGGTCGCCTACGGCGAGCACGCTCGCCGGTTCGTCGCCCGCACCCGCGGGCATGACGACGACATCTTCGTCGCCCCGCAGTCGGTGGAGCCCGAGCTGTTCCGGCGCTCGGTGGACGCGCTAGAGACCGCCGCGTTCCGCGCCCGCCACACGCTCGGCGCGGGACCGCTCGTGCTCTACGTCGGGCGGCTGGTGGCCGAAAAGGGCATCGAGGTCCTGATCGACGCGTGGCCGCGGGTTCGCGGCGACGCGACGCTCGTCGTCATCGGGGACGGCCCGCTGCGCTCGCGCGTCCGGGAGCTGCCGGGCGTCCGGCTGCTCGGAGCCCAACCGCGGGAGAGCCTGGCCGTGGCCTATGCCGCGGCGGAGCTCGCGCTCCTGCCGTCGATCCCCACCCCCCGCTTTCGCGAGCCGTGGGGGCTGGTCTGCAACGAGGCGATGCACCAGGGCCGGCCGATGATCGCCACGCCGGCCGTCGGCGCCGTCGCCGGCGGCCTCGTCCGCGACGGTGAGACCGGGCTGGTGGTGGCGCCCGGCGATCCGGCGGCACTGGCGGCCGCCATCGACCGTTTACTCGCCGACCCGGCGCTGACCGCCCGCCTGGGTGCTGCCGCGCGCGACGCCGCGGCACCGTACACCTACGCGGCGATGGCCGACGCCTTCGATCGCGCGCTGGCGGCCGCCGGGGTGCGCTGAACGAAGGACCCGTGGCAGCCGGTGGCAGCGGTTGGCGGCCACATGTGGCCTACAACCGCTGCCGCCAACCGGCATGGCGCCGGGGCGGGCCTATTGGCCGACGGAGAAGAGCGCCTCCAGGTCGTGCTGGGAATAGACCTCGAACGCGACCATCGTCTGGGTGCGCCGCACCCCCGACAGCTGCGACAGCTTGCCGGTCACGATCTGGGCCAGCTGGTCCTGCTCGCGCAGACGCAGGATCGCGACGAAGTCCCACTCGCCGGTGACCGAGTAGGCCTCGGCCACTCCCTCGATGCCCGCCAGCTCGCCGCCGAGCGTCGCCAGCGCGGTTCCTTCGGCTTGGATGAGGACGATTGCGTGGGTCATGCCGTGTGGGCGTCGCCGGGCTCGAGCACGACCACCGTGGCGTCCAGCGCCTTCTCGACGTCGGACTGGAAGGCCCCGGCATCGGTCTCGATCGCCGGAAAGGTGTTGTAGTGACAGGGGATGATCGTCTTGGCCCCGACGAAGTCGCAGGCGTCAACGGCATCGTGGCGATCCATCGTGTAGTGGCCGCCGATGCACACGAGCGCGATGTCGATCTGCCGGCGCTTGCCGACGAGCGCCAGGTCGGAGAACAGCGCCGTGTCGCCGAGGTGGTAGACGAGCGTGTCCTGGAAGTTGATCAGCAGCCCGGCCGGGGTGTTGACCGTCCCCTTGGGCGTCGTCGACGTGTGCCAGGCGGGGACGAGCTTCGCCCAGCCCCAGTCAAACGTGGCGGTGCCACCGAGGTTGCAGTCAACGACCTCCAGCCCCTCCTCCTTCATCTCGCCGGCGAGCTCGGTGATCGCGACCAGCGGCGCGCCGGTGCGCTGGGCGATCGCCACCGTGTCGCCGACGTGGTCAGCGTGGCCGTGGGTGAGCAGCAGCGTGGTGGCCGCCACCTCGTCGGCGGACACCGCCGCCTTCGGGTTGCCGGTGAGAAACGGATCGATCAGGACGGTCGTGTCGCCGTCTGACAGCGTGAAGCAGGCGTGGCCGAGAAATCGGACGTCCATGTTGTTTTCAGTCCTCCGGTTGATCGTCGGGTCGGGCGCGGTCAAGCGTCCGCGAGAGCTCGAAGCCGACGGCGACGCCGACGAGCATGCCCAGCCGTGTCTCCTCGGCGAGCAACGTCCTGACCGCCCGCAGCCGCGGCTCGCCTTCGTCCTGGTTGGCGGCCTCGCGAACGGCCTGCTCCTGGGCGGCGTCGAACCAGCCGCCCTCGGCGATCGCCGCCGCCAGCACCCGCTGGAGCGACGGCGCCGCACGCATGACCACGTCCTGGGCATCGCGCAACCGGGTCGGGTCGGTGAGATCCGCGATCGCGGCATCCAGCTCGGCGTCGGTGTAGGCGCGCTCCGGCACTCGCGTGGTGATCATACGTGGCGCCGCCGGGCTACCGACCGCGACGGCCGGATGACCGGATGACCGCGACTGTCCTGCGCCTCAGCGCTCGCCGAGCAACGCCAGCGGCAGCCCGATGGCGAAACCGGCGATGACGCCGACCCCATCCGCCACCCAGCTCGCGTCGGTGACCGCCAGCGGCATGAGCGCCACCGCGACGGCGATCGCCGCCGCTCCGAGGAGGTCCCCCTCCACGTCGCCCCCGGCACGGAGCGTCAGCAGATCCGGCGTCGACCAGGCGCAGACCATCGCCAGCGCCGCCCCGACCGCGCCGAGTTCGAGCGAGTTGGCATAGACCGCGGTCGTGGCGGCCAAACCGCCGACCCCGCCGATCAAGAACAGCGTCAGCACCGCGACCGGTCCGTGGCGGCGCTCCAGCAGCCAGCCGAACAGCCCGATCGCCACCAGGGAGATGAAGGCGTAGCCCACGTGGTCATAGGTGAACGCCGCGGTGAACAGCCGCCACCACTGCCCCCCCGGCCGTCCGAACACGGCCAGCTGGCCGTCGGCGCCGCCGAGGTTGGTCTGCCACAGCACGCAGCCGACGAGGCTGGCCGCGATGACGGCGCCCGTGGCGTACGGATGGGTCTCGCCGCGGATGCCCGGCATCTCGTCGCGCCGCAGGCGGGTAAGGATCGGGGGCGGCTGGCGGCGCGCCTTGCGCTCCGCCACCCGTTGGTCGCGATCGAGCTTCGGCGCGCGCTTGCGGAGCCGGTTGCCGCAGTATGGACACTCGGTGATGTACGGGCTGACCTCGGATCCGCAGCTCTTACAGATCACGAACAGGTCTGGGCCGCCGGTGCTCACGTATCGATTGTAGAACCGCCCCGAGGCCGCCGAGGCGCGATTTGTGGCCGCGCGGTGCGTTGTCAGACGACGGTGGCCGCGACGATCTCGGCCATGACCTCGCGCAGATCGTGATTCGCCTCGTAGACGACCACCTGACGGGTCGCCCCGTTGCCGCGCGCCAGCAGGTCCTCCACCGCTTCGAGCTCCGCCAGCGAGCCCAGATCAGCGCAGTGCTCGCGCATCCGGTCAAGCAGCCTCCGGGCCAGCGCCCGGGTCGGTACCCGGTCGGAGCTCGGCAGGTCCACCAGCTCGCCCTCGAGCCCGTGCCGGGCCGCCAGCCACTTGTTCTCATCGAGCATCTCGAACGGGTAGCGCGACAGCCGCTGGCCCGAATCGAAGTGCTCGGACAGCTCCCGGACAAGCGCCTGGACGAGCGCGGCCAGACCGAGCGAGTGCTCGATGTGGGTCTGGGAGTCCATCACCCGGACCTCGACCGTGCCGAACATCGGGTGCGGGCGGACGTCGTGCCACAGGTAGGTGTAGTCCTCGATCACGCCGGCGGCGATCATGAACTCGATCCGGCGCTCGTAGTCGGCCCAGTCCTCGTAGGTGGGGGGAACGCCGACGCGCGGGAACGCTCGGAAGATCGGCGTGCGGGTCGACGCCATGCCGGTGGTGTCCGCCCGCCAGAACGGCGAGTTGGCCGACAGGCCCAGGAGAACCGGGACGTGGACCCGCATGCCGTTGGCCACATGGATCGCCTTATCGGGGTCATCGACTCCGACGTGCACGTGCATGCCGAAGATCAGCTCCTGTCGGGCGACGAACCGCAAGGCGGAGATGAGGTCGCGATAGCGCGGCCGGGCCACGATTCGCTGGTCCTCCCACATCGCGAACGGATGCGTGCCGGCCGAGCCGATCGCCATGTCCTTGCCGGAGGCGGTCTTCACCACCTGGCGTCGAAGCGCTCGCAGCTGCTCGCCCGCCTCGGTCATGTTCGCGCACGGATCGGTGGAGATCTCCAGCACCGACTCCATCAGCTCGGGCTTGATGTCACCGACCGGCGCGGGTTCGAGCATCGCCTCGATCGCGTTGACGAGCTCGAGCGTACGGGCATCGAGGATCATCAGCTCTTCCTCGATCCCGATGGAGTAGTCGTGTCCGACGAAGCGATGCTCCACTGGCCGCGAAGCCTAACGTCGAGGGCGGGACATCGTCCCTAGACTCAGCTCGAGACATCAATATCTGAACCCGAAGGGCGGTTGACATGGCGCTCGGCTACGACGGCAAGCTGTACATCCTCGCGTTCGACCACCGGGGGTCGTTCCAGAAGAAGATGTTCGGGATCGAGGGCGATCCCACCCCCGAGGAGACGCAGAAGATCGCCGACGCCAAGCACCTGATCTACGAAGGCATGGCGGAAGCGGTCAAGCGGGGCGCCGAGCCCTCGGCCACCGGCGTCCTCGTCGACGAGCAGTTCGGTGGGGAGATCCCGCAGCAGGCCCACGCCGCCGGGCTGAAGCTGGCGATGCCCGTCGAGAAGTCCGGCCAGGACGAGTTCGACTTCCAGTACGGCGCCGACTTCGGGGCCCACATTCTCGCGTTCGATCCCGACTTCTCCAAGGTGCTCGTCCGCTACAACCCCGACGACCCGGACACCGAGATGAACGCGCGCCAGCGCAAGCGTCTCAAGGAGCTCGCCGACTGGCTGCACGACAACGGGCGCCGGTTCCTGTTCGAGCTGCTGGTGCCGGCCACCGAGGACCAGCTCGCCTCGGTCGGCGGTGACTCTGACCGCTACGATGCCGAGCTGCGCCCGGAGCTGATGCGCCGCACGATCGAGGACTGCCAGACGTACGGCATCGAGGTGGACGTCTGGAAGATCGAAGGCGTTGACGAGCAGTCCGACGCCGCGATGCTCGCCGAGCAGGCCCGGACCGGCGAAGGGCGGGAGGGCGTGACCTGCGTCCTGCTCGGCCGCGGCGCCTCGACCGAGAAGGTGGAGGAGTGGCTGCGCGCCGCGTCTCCGGTCCCGGGCTTCATCGGGTTCGCCATCGGCCGCTCGATCTGGTGGGATGCGCTGAAGGCGTTCCTCGCCGATGAGCTGGACCGCGACGCGGCCGCCTCCCGGATCGCCGACAACTACCTGCATTTCGTCGGCGTCTACGGCCACCAGCAGGTCGCCTGATCACCGGCGGCCAACAGCCGACGATCGTCGTGACCCGTGATCGTCCGCACGCCCCGCGATTGCACCAATTGGTAGGCTCGCGTCGATGGCGATGAGGATGCGCCAAAGCCTCGCGCAGCTGGAACAGGAGTTCCGGCATGAGACGCAACTGGACCGGAGTCGTCGCGAGACGTTGCGGCGGCACGCCGTGCGCCGGTCCAAGGTGCGCACGCACGACCGCGAGACGAAGCGCAGCTCGTTTCGCTACTGGATGCTCGTGCTGTCGCTGATCCTGACGGCAGTCGTCGTCACGGCCGCGATGTTCGAGACGCTGTACTACCTGCTCGGCTGACCCGGCCGCGGATCCTGAGCCCCCCGCCGGCTCGGTGCACCGGCTCCCCGCCCCGGGCCGGCCCGGAGCTATTCGGCCGCGTCCCCGAGCGTGCGCAGCGCAGCGTCGACCTCGTCCCGAGCGCCCTTGGGCTGCTCGGCCCCCTCCTCTTGGATCTCGATGTAGACCTCCTTGCGGAACACCGGGATATCTCGAGGGGCCTGGATCCCGATCCGAACCTTCTCGCCCATGATCGCCAGAACCGACACCTCGATGTCGTCGCCGATCATGATGCTCTGGTTCGATTTACGGGTCAGTACCAGCATCGTCGCCTCCCTGCTTGGCCGCTAGAGATTGGGTGCGCCAAACCACGCGTAGCGTGACGCCTGCCCTCGCGGCAGCATAGCGTCAACGGTTTTCAAGTTTCAAGCACACAGAGCTTTTGCACGGGTAATCCGAGGCCTGGTTCGCGGGCCGGCACAACGGCCCAGCGAGCCCGTCGGGCGCCCGCGGCGAGTCGTCGGAATGCCCTTAGCAATGGCCGCCGGAGCCCTCGGCCGCCACCTGTACTAGTCTCCCGTCCCGTTATGGCACGCCGATCTCTACGACCCGAGCTCAACCGAATTCGCGCATGGGTCCGCCAAGGGCGGACCGACGCGTGGATCGCCCATCAGCTCGAAGTGACAGTGCAGCAAATCCAGGTCTTCAAGCGCGACCAGCAGCTCGAAGCCGGCGACGAGGCCGACGGCACCACCGCCGTGGCCGAATATGACGAAGACATCGACCTGCGCGCCGAAGATGACGCGCTGATCGCCGCCGAGCTTGATGCCGCCGCCGCGGAGCGGACCGATGACGAGGAAGAGGACGAAGAGGACAAGGAGGACGAAACCGAGGGGGCCGAGAAGCCCGCTCCCCGCCGTCGCAGTCGCCGCGGAGGTCGCGGAGGCGGACGTGGCGGACGCCGTCGCTCCTCGGGAACGCTCGAGGCGACGTTCGATCACGGCGATGAGGGCTACGGTCTGTGGCTCGATCCCGCCGTGCAGGACGATCCCGTCTACGCGGAGTACTGGGCCGGCCACCGGCCGGTGGAGGTGGCGATCGAGGAGGACCAGATCGTCATCCGCCGGGCCGGATCGACCGACTCAGATTCAGACTCCGACGACGAGTAGGCGACGCGAGACTGCACGAGCCGCCCGGGCTGCTCCTCCCGTCGCGGGAGGCGCAGCCCGGGCGGTGTACGCTCGGCCGGCTGTACCCCTAGGCGGCAGCCGGCTGTGTGAAGAACAGCTCGGCGGTGATCACGACGTCGTCGTCGAGGGCGGGCTCGCCGTTAGGCAGCGGGTTCTGCCAGCGGATGCCGAACTGGTTGCGATCGATCGTCGCCTGCAGGGTCAGGCCGAAGTACGGACGGCCCATGTACTCGGCGCCCTCGCCGACGGTGCCGGTGGCGGCGACGGTGAGCGTGGTGCCCTTGATCGTCAGTTCGCCGTCGATGGCGATGCCGTCACCCGCGTCGGTGATCCGCGTCGAGCGGAAGCTCAGCTCGGGGCTGACGTCGGCGTCGAAGAACTCCGGCGCCATCAGATGCCCGTTGAGATTCGGATCCTGGACGTGGACGCCGGAGACCGGGGCCGAACCGGTCAGCGTCGCGTCTCCATCGGCGGACACGTCGAGCTGCGCCGCCACCGGCGAGAAGCTCCCGCGGAAGGTGCCGACGTGATAGCGGACGCCGAAGCTCACTTGCGAATGGACACCGTCCAGGACCCAGTTCCCGGCGGGCAGGTGGCGGCGCTCTGCGAAACCGTGCTCATCTCATCAACCTCGTTGACTGTCGTGCGTGGCCGTGGTCGGCGGACCGTTGGTCCGCTTTGATCTCGGCGGAAGGCTAGCAGAGGCGGACCGTTGGTCCGGTACGTACCATGTCGTGCTATGACCAACCCCGCCGCGGACCCCGACCCAGATCGTTGCCTCCCGCTCGTCGGCGGGCGCGGCGAGCGCGGCGACGCCGCCGCCAACCGCGAGCGCGTGCTGTGCGCGGCGCGGCGACTGTTCGTCGCCAATGGCCCCGCGGCGGTGTCGATGGACGCGGTGGCGGCGGCGGCGGGGGTCGGCAAGGGTACGGTCTTCCGCCGCTTCGGCGATCGCGCCGGCCTGTGCGCAGCGCTGCTGGATGAGGGGATGCGCGGCTTCCAGGAGGCGTTCCTGAGCGGGCCCCCTCCCCTGGGCCCGGGTGCACCGGCGGGGCAGCGGCTCGATGCCTTCCTCACCGAGCTCGTCGCGCTGCTCGATCGCGAGCTCGATCTCGTGTTGGCGATCGATCAATGGCCGCGCGGCGGCGACGCTCGCCCGCTCGGGAGCCTGGCGCTGCACCTGCGGGTGCTGCTCACCGAGCTCGATCCGTCACTCGATGCCGAGGTGGGCGCGGAGATGCTGCTGGGGGCGGTCAACGCCGGGGTGATCGCGCGCCTCCGCCGGCAGCGAGGCGTGCGGGTGTCCGAGCTCCAGGACTCGATCCGCCGGCTGGCCCGCGGGCTGTCGCCGGAAACGGTCAGCCGCCACTCGGCGGCTGACGGCGCCCGGCAGTGAAGGCCTACTCGTCAGCGGTGCGACGCCCCGTCGTGTAGTCGATCGCCTCGCGGGCGTATCGCGCGAACGCCGCCCCGGAGACGGTCGGGATCTCCCACGCCGCGGACCGAGCCGGCGCGACGCGGACCGCGATGTCAAAACACCAGTCGGTGCCCTGCTCGATGTAAAGCCGCGCGAGCTCCTGCACGGTGAACGGGCCCCCGAGACGGCGGTGCAGCTGGCTGACGAGCTCGTCGACGACGCGCTCCATCACGGCTCGGTCCCCGCCCGGCGCCGCGGCGAGGCGCCGCTGGCCCTCCTGCCACAGGCCGATCAGGCTCTCGTAGCTGACCGGGCCGTAGCTCACGGTGCCGCCGCTCGGCGACGCGTAGCCTGGATCAGTGGCTGGGGGACCCGGTGATCACGTAGGACTGCTCGCCGGGGCGAACCATGCCGAGCGCACGGGCCTCGTTGATGATCGTGACCGGGTCGTTGAGAGACCGCTGCTGGCGGATGAGCGCGGCGTTCTGGTGGGCGAGACGATCGACGATCGCCTGCTGCTGGCTGGCCTGAGCCCGGATCGAGAAATACGACATCGTGTGCTCGACGTAGAGCCCGATCACCACCGCCAGCACGAACAGCAGCCCGAACCGTCCGACGCGCTCCCAGCGCACCCGCAGCTTCGGCGCGCGGACGACGACCCGCGGTCGAGCCGCGGGTTGACGCGGGCGCGGCTGGCGGCGAGGCGCGGCGCTGGCGGAACGGGCGGACGGCATCCTTAGACCCGTTCGTTCGACGCCGCCGACCTCCTTCCTGCCGCAACGCTCCGTGCACGCCGCGGGCCCTCAGTGGCGGAAGGCCGAGCGCCCCGGATAGCTGGCCTCGGAGCCGAGCGCTTCCTCGATCCGCAGCAGCTGGTTGTACTTGGCGATGCGATCGGTGCGCGACGGGGCGCCCGTCTTGATCTGGCCGCAGCCGGTGGCCACCGCCAGGTCCGCGATGGTGACGTCCTCGGTCTCGCCCGAGCGATGCGACATGACCGCCGAGTAGCCCGCCTCGCGGGCCATCCGGATCGCCGCGAACGTCTCGGTGAGCGTGCCGATCTGGTTGACCTTGATCAGGATCGAGTTGGCGACGCCGGCGTCGATGCCGCGCTTGAGCCGCTGCGTGTTGGTCACGAACAGGTCGTCGCCGACGAGCTGGATGCCCTTGCCGAGGCGCTGGGTGAGGGTCGACCAGCCGTCCCAGTCCTCCTCGTCCATGCCGTCCTCGATCGAGACGATCGGGTAGCGCCCGCACAGCTCGGTCCAGTAGTCGGCGAGCTCGTCGGCGGACAGCGTGCGGCCCTCGTGCTCGAGCACGTAACCCTGATCCTCCTGATACAGCTCGGACACGGCCGGGTCCAGTGCGATGGCGATCTGGTCACCGGGGACGTAGCCGGCGGCGCGGATCCCGTTCATCAGCACCTCGAGCGCCTGCTCGTTGGACTCGAGGTCCGGCGCGAACCCGCCCTCGTCGCCGACGGAGGTCGCCTGGCCCTCGTCGTGGAGGATCTGCTTGAGGTGATGGAAGACCTCGGTCCCCATGCGCAGGCCTTCCGAGAAGGAGCGGGCGCCGACGGGCACGATCATGAACTCCTGGAAGTCCACCGCGTTGTCGGCATGGGCGCCGCCGTTGAGCACGTTCATCATCGGGACCGGGAGCACATGCGCAGTCTCGCCGCCGAGATAGCGCCACAGCGGCAGCCGTTCCTCCGCCGCCGACGCCTGGGCCGCTGCCAGCGACACCGCGAGCAGCGCGTTGGCGCCCAGCCGCGACTTGTTGGGCGTCCCGTCCAGCGTGATCAGCATCCGGTCCAGCGCCGCCTGGCTGGCGGCATCCTGGCCGCGGACGGCGGTGGCGATCTCGCCGTTGACGTTGTCCACCGCCTGGCCCACGCCCTTGCCCATCCAGTCAGACCCGCCGTCGCGCAGCTCGGTCGCCTCGAACTCGCCGGTCGACGCTCCCGATGGGACGGCGGCGCGGCCCCACGCGCCGGAGCGCAGGCTGAGCTCGACCTCCACGGTCGGGTTGCCGCGGCTGTCGAGGATCTGGCGGGCGTGCACGTGCTCGATCTGGCTCATCGCTGGTGACGGTCTCCTGGGTTCAGGCGTGCGCGGGCGTAGTAGGCGAGCTGTTGCTCAGGCGGGAGATCGTCCCAGCTTCCGCCTTCCGATGCCGCGAGCTCGCCGGCTGTCTGGACCCGGCCCTTGAACCGGCTCGACGCCGCGCGCAGCGCGAGCTCGGGGTCCACCTTCAGTTTCCGCGCGACATTGACCACCGAGAAGAGCAGATCACCGAGCTCGTGGAAGCGCTCGTCGCCGGTACCGGCGGCCTCCAGCTCTCCCAGCTCATCGCGGATCGCCTGCAGCGGGGCTTCGACGCCGGGGAAGTCAAACCCGCGGGAGGCCACCCGCCGCTGCAGCTTGCGCGCGTGCAGCAGCGCCGGCAGGTTCTCCGGCACCTCGCCGAACACCCCGGGCTCGCGACCGCTTTCGGTGCGCTTGATCGCGTCCCAGTTCTCGAGGACCTCGGCGGCGTTGCGGGCCTCGGCCTCCCCGAACACGTGCGGATGGCGCCGGATCAGCTTCTCGGTGACGTGCTCGGCCACCTGGGTGAGGTCGCCGGCACCACGCTCCTCCAGCAGCAGGGCGAGGAAGTAGACCTGGAACAGGACGTCACCGAGCTCGTCGACCAGCTTGGCGTCGTCGCGCTGGTGGGCGGCGTCGGCCAGCTCGTAGGCCTCCTCGACGGTGTGGGGGACAATCGAGCGCTCGTCCTGCTCGCGATCCCATGGACATTCCCGGCGCAGGCGCCGGGTGATCGCGTCGAGCTGAGTCAGGGACTGGGCCGCGTCCTGACCGGACACGGGATCAGCGTGGACGACGGCGCCGCATTAAGGCGCCGCGGTGGTGGCGGTGGCGCCGGCCGCACCCGGGGTGGCGGTGCCCGCCCCGGTGGTGGCCGTGGCCCCGGCCGCGCCCGCGGCGCCGGCCGCACCGCTCGCGCCGGCGGCGCCCGCCGCGCCGGCGCCACCGGCCGCGGTCTTCGGCGCCTTGTAACCGGGGCAATCGGCCATTGCGTAGAGCTTGCGACACGTCGTCCGGCTAAACCAGTCCTTCTTGGCATGGGCGTCGACCGCGCCCTGCGCACTGGTGGTCAACTGCCCACCCAGCGTCTGCTTGATCAGCGCGGTGGACTGCGCGAGCGACTTCTGCGTTGACGGCGTGATCTTGATGACGTCGAGCACGTAGTAGCCGAACTGCCCCTTGATCGGGCCGAGCAGCTTGTTCACCGGCGCCGCGAACGCCGCCGTGCTCAGCGCCGCGTCCTGCTGGCCGGCGGTGACGCCCGTGAGCAGCCCGCCCTTGTTCTTGGTGGTCGAGTCCGTCGAGTACTTCTTGGCCACGGCCGTCCAGCTCTGCCCGTGCGCAATCGCGGTCTTGGCCGCGCTGGCCTGGGACGCGGTCTTGGTGAGCACGATCCGCATGTTGCGCATCTCGGGCGTGCCGAACTGCGACTTGTGGGCGGCGTAGTACGCGGCGATCGCGGCCGGGGTGACCGTGGTCGGGTGGCGCGCGGTCAGCTTGGAGTAGATCTGGTTGACGCGGACGCGGAACAGGATGTCCGCGGTCGTCTGGCCACTGGTCTTGAGAAAGGTCTGGTATTGGGCGCTGGTCGAGAACTGCTGCTTCTTGGCGGCCGCCAGCGCCTTGTTGACCTGGGCGTCGGTGATCTTGATCCCGAGCTTGTGGGCGTCGGCCTGGTACCAGTACGCCTTGATCAGAAAGTCCATCACCTGGCCGGAGAGCGAGGTGAACAGCCCGCTGCAGTCGGTCTTCAGGGTCTTGTCGGCGGTCTTCTTGAGCTGCGGAATCTCCGCCTTGACCTGGCTGATGCACTTGGTGAAGTTCGGCGGATCGTTGGGGACGATCACCGGCTGGCCGGGGCTCGACGCCGCCTGACCTTTCGCGTCGACGTACATCCAGTGGTTGAACGCCTGGAGGCTGATCGGGTTGCCGGCGACGGTGGCGACCGAGTTGGTCGGCATGCTCGAGCCGCACCCGGCGACCACCAGGGCGCCGACCACAAAAAAGGCGCCAAGCGCCAGGATGGACCGCAGAGATTTCATAAGGACCCGGCCGATAGTAGCGAGCCTCCTGCGGCGAGGTTCGTAAGTATTTGAGAATAAGGGTCCGCGGGCGGCCGCTCCGGCCGCCGGATCGGCATGGGCCGGGGACGGCGGCGGAGCGGCGTCGATGCCTACGCCGCGGCGGGCTCGGCCTCGGCCTCCCGGGTGACTGACAGCAGCACGTCGGCCGCCCGCACGATCGCCGGGAATCGCAGCGCCGGATCCTTGGGCACGCGGACCGACAGCTGCGACTTGCCGGACTCATACAGCGCCTCGGGGATCTCGGCGCGGATCTTCTTGGCGCGAACGGAATCGAGCTCGATCGGCGTCACCGAGAGACGATCGCCGCGGACGGTGACCGCCTGGGCGCCGGCCTGGCCGAGCTTGATCCGCGCCTGTTGCAGGGTGATCAGGTTGTGCAGCGGATCGGGGATCTCGCCGAAGCGGTCCTCCAGCTCCTCTCGCAGCGCCACGAGGTCGGCCACCTCCCGGGAGCCGGCGATCCGGCGGTGGACGTCGACCTTGGCCTGCTCGTAGGGGATGTAGTCAGCCGGGACGTAGGCGTCGACGTTGACGTCGAGGCGGACCGGCTCCCAGTCCTCCGACGCGCCCGCCTCGCCGTCCTGCGCCAGCGCCGCGACGGCCTCGTCGAGCATCTGCATGTACAGCTCGAAGCCGAGCGCCGCCACGTGCCCGGACTGCTCGTCACCGAGCAAGTTACCGGCGCCGCGCAGCTCGAGATCGCGCATGGCGACCTTGAAGCCGGCGCCGAGCTCGGTGTAGTCAGACAGTGCCGACAGACGCTGCGCCGCCTCCGGCGTGAGCGCCGCCGCACTCGGGTACAGCAGGTAGGCGTACGCCCGCTCGCGCGACCGGCCGACGCGGCCGCGGATCTGGTAGAGCTGGGACAGGCCGAACACATCGGCGCGCTCGACGATCAGGGTGTTCGCCTGCGGGATGTCGATGCCCGACTCGATGATGCTCGTGCAGACGAGCACGTCGGCGTCGCCGCGCAGGAACTTGAGCATCCGCCGCTCGAGCATGCCCTCGTCCATCTGGCCGTGGGCCACCTCAAAGCGCATCCCCGGACACAGCCCCCGCAGCCGGACCGCCGTCTCCTCGATCGTGTCGACCCGGTTGTGCAGGAAGAACGCCTGCCCGTGGCGCTCCTTCTCCCGGAGCAGGGCGCGGCGCACGAGCTCCTCGTCGTACTCGCCGACGTAGGTCTTGACCGGGCGCCGGCCCTCGGGCGGCGTCTCGATCACGCTGATATCCCGGACTCCGGCCATCGACATCTGCAGCGTGCGCGGGATCGGCGTGGCGCTCATCGCGATGACGTCAACGCGGAGCTTGAGCTGGCGCAGCAGCTCCTTCTGCTTGACGCCGAACCGCTGCTCCTCGTCGACGATCAGCAGCCCGAGGTCCTTGGCCCGCACATCGCGGGAGAGCAGCCGGTGGGTGCCGATGAGGATGTCCACCTCGCCCTTGGCGAAGCGGGCCACCGACTCCTTCTGCTCGGCCGCCGGCCGGAAGCGCGAGACGTGCTCGATCGTCACCGGATAGTCGTTGAGGCGCTCGGAGAACGTGCCGTAGTGCTGCTGGGCGAGGATCGTGGTCGGGACGAGCAGCATCACCTGCTTGCCGTCCTGCACCGCCTTGAACGCCGCGCGGAGCGCCACCTCGGTCTTGCCGTAGCCGACGTCGCCGCAGATGAGGCGGTCCATCGGGCGCGGCGCCTCCATGTCGGCCTTGACGAACTCGATGGCGTCACGCTGGTCGGGGGTCTCGGTGAACGGGAACGCGTCCTCGAACTCGCGCTGCCAGTCGCTGTCGAGCGCGAACGAGTGGCCCTCCCGGTGCTTGCGCTCGGCGTACAGGTTGAGCAGTTCGCCGGCCAGCTCCTGAGCGGCGCGACGCGCCCGCGACTTGATCGTCTCCCAGCGGGTGCCGCCGAGCTTGGACAGCGGCGGATGGGCACCGCCGGCGCCGACGAAGCGGCTGATCTTGGCCAGCTGGTCGACGGGCACGAACACGCGGTCTGAGCCGGCGTACTCGAGGTACAGGTAGTCGCGGGTGACGTCGGCGACGGTCTTGGTGTCAAAGCCGGCGAAGCGCGCGATCCCGTGGTCCTCGTGGACGACGATGTCCCCGGTGCGCAGCTCCGAGAAGCTGCGCAGCACGCCGCGCTTGCGCTCCCGGCCCGGACTGTCCGGCGCCCGGCGGCGCTGGAACAGGCGATGGTCGGGGATGACCGCCAGGTGGAACTGCGGCGCGATGAAGCCGACCTGCAGGCGAGCGGTCGCCAGCGTGATCTGGCCGGCGCTCGCGGTCACCTCATCGGCCTCGCCCAGCCAGCGGACCTTGAGACGGCCGAGGTTGTAGGCGAACCGCTCGCCCTCCCCCCGGCGCGCGAACGTCAGCACGGTGCGGTAGCCCGAGCGGGCCAGCTTCTCCAGCTCGGGCTCGGCCTCCTTCAGGCCGCGGGCGGCGATGTCGGCCGCCTGGCCGCGGAAGGCAAACGCCTGATCCTGGTCGATGCTCGACAAGCGGATCCGGACCCGCTCGTCGAGCTGGGCGATGATCTGCTCGGGCGCCACGTACAGATGGTGCGCGTCCTCGTCGTGGAAGGCGGCGGTGACGTCCTGCCAGTGATCGGCCAGCGCCGGCGCCACGTCCTCGGAGCCGGCGATCAGCACCGACGCCTCGGCGGCGGCCAGCTCCAGGAACGAGTGGAAGTTCTCCACCGGCAGCAGCTCGGTGATGTCGGGCCGGTCGGCGGCGTCCTCGAGCGCGGCGATCTCGGCCAGCTCGCGGTGCTCGGCGGCCAGCTCGGCCGCCGGCGCCACCTCGACCAGGTCGGCGTCGCCGAGAGAGCGCTGGGTGAAGGTGGAGAACCACCGCAGGGAGTCGATCTCATCGCCGAACAGGTCGACGCGGACGGCGCGGTCCTCGGTGGCCGGGAACAGGTCCAGCAGGCCGCCGCGGATGGCAAACTGACCGCGGTCCTCCACCTGGTCCACGCGCTCATAGCCGGCGGCGACGAGATCCATCGCGGTCTCGTCGAGGTCAATCAGGTCGCCCTTGCGCAGGCAGAACGGCTTGGGCCGCAGCGACGGGTCGGGCACCTTCTCCGACAGCGCGACGGCACTGACCACCACCACCGGAGCAGGGTGAGCGGGGTCGGATTCGGAGTCCCACTCCACCAGCGCATCGAGCGCGGCGATCCGCAGGCCGACCAGGTGCGGTGGCGGCGCGAGATGGGACTCGTAGTTGACGCCGCGGCTCGGGTAGTAGCGGATCGTCCGCGGCTCGAGCCACCCCCGGAGCCCGGCGGCGAGATCCCGAGCGGCGCGATCGTCGCCGGCCACCACAATCGCCGGCTGTGACGGGTCGCGATCGAGCAGCGCCGAGACGAGATACGGCCTCAGGGACTGCGACACGAATGCCTCGCCGCCGTCGCGGGCGAGCGCGGCGGTGTGCGGATCATCATCGGCGTAGGCGAGAAGGGAGCTGAGCATTGGGGGCTGCTCCTCTCAGTCTAGGTGCCGCCCGATCCACCCTCCGCGGCCGCCTCGGCGTCCGGATTCAGGACCCGCTCGGCGGCGTCCGCAGCGCGATCGATCAGGATCTGCACCTCGTCGCGAGGCTCCCGGAACCGGCCGAGGACGTAGGCAGCGACGCGCTCGGGATCCGTCGTTTCGGGGCGCCCGACGCCGATCCGCACACGGTGAAAGTCGGCGCTGCCCAGCGACGCCTTCAGGGACTTCAGGCCGTTGTGCCCGGCGAGCCCACCGCCCAAGCGCACGCGGATGTCCCCAAACGGCAGATCGATCTCGTCGTGCAGGACGAGGATCCGATCGAGCTCGACGCGCAGCTCGCCGCGGGCGGGGCCAACCGACCGGCCGGCCTCGTTCATGTATGTCTGTGGCATCAGGATCGCCACCCGCGGGCCGCCAACCCCAGTGCGTCCCTCGGAGATCAGCCCCCGGTAGCGCGACTTGGGCGTGCCGAGACCCCAGCGCTCGCGCAGCCGCTGCGCCACCTCGAAGCCGATGTTGTGCGGCGTCCCCGTGTATTCGGCCCCGGGATTGCCGAGGCCGACGATCAACCAGTCGACGGGCGCGCCGCGACGTCCCGGCAGCGGCATGGCCGACCCGCTATGCGGAGTCCGCGGCCGCTTCGGTGTCCCCGCCCTCGGCGGAGTCCGCGGGCGCAGCCTCGCCCTCACCGTCCTCGCCGACAACGCCGGTCTCTGACTCGATCTCATCATCGGCCTCGACCTGGAGCTTGGGCGGCGTCAGCGTGGCGATCACCGTCTCGGGATCATCGAGCAGCGTCACCGTTGCGGGCGGTCGCAGCGACGACAGCGTCAGGGTGTCACCGATGACCATCTCCGACACGTCGTGGGCCAGCGTGTCCGGGATGTCGCCCGGAAGCGCCTCGATCGTCAGCTCGCGGGTCACGCTCTCGAGCACGCCGCCCTCCTTGACGCCGGGAGCATTCTCCCCGCCGGTCAGCTCGAGCGCCACGGTCGACTGGATCTTGACGTCGAGCCGAACCCGGAGCAGGTCCACGTGGACCGGCGCGCCGCTCACCGGGTGACGAACAAGCTCCTTGAGCACCGCCGGATTGGAGCCGCGGCCCTCGATGCTCAGGTCGAGCACGGCGCCGGCGCCGGCCAGCGCGAGGCGCAGCGTGCGAGTGGAGACCTGGAAGGAGACCGGATCATCGCCGCCGCCGTAGAGGACCCCGGGGATGCTGCCGGAGCGCCGCAACCGACGAGCTTGGCGCGAGCCGGCTGGCTCGCGGGCCGCGACCTGAAGTGACGTTGATTCCTGGCGTGCCATCAGCGGCGTTCGATGGTAGCGGCGATCGCGCGAAAGGGTGGCGAGGCTCGCTAACCGTGCGCTAACCTTCAATCATGAACGGGGCCGAGCTGATCCTGTGGATCACCGGAGTCCATCTTCTCGGGCTCATCTGCGTGGCGGTGCTGCTGCTTCCCGCGCTCAAGGACAACCCGACCCGGCCCGATCGCCGGTCCGACGGCGAGAGTGACGAAGGCTGGGGGCGCGGACCGAAGTCACCGCCGTCGCCACCGGAGCCGCCGCGGGGCGGCATTCCGCTGCCCGATGCCCAGCCGGCCGGCATTCGCCTGCGCGAGCACGGCCGGCTCGGCGAGCGCCTTCCGCGCCGGGAGCGCCGCCCGATCCGCGAGCCCGCGCGCCGTCCCGTGCGGGAGCCTCACCGGTCTGAGGGCTCGGGGCAGAATTAGTGGCGGAATCCGGCGAGTGGCTGGGCGTGGCTGACGCCGCCGGCTCGCCGCGATCATACCCGTGGTATTTGAGGGCGAGCCGGTGGCGTCAGGCGCGTCCAGACGCCGGCGGAGCCGTCAGTAATTCTGACCCGAGCCCTAAGCGCTGGGACACCGGCGGCGCGACCACTAGAACGTCTTCGGGCACACGGCGTCGGTCACGATCCGCCGGCTGACCTTCAGCAACTCCACCGTGAACCCCTGAAGCACACTCCCGGCGTGCCGCACCCGGACGCACTGGGTGCGCGGTCGCGACGCTCCGGCCAGCCAGGCGACCCGCGCGGTGCCGAGGGTCGAGGTGATCGAGAACGTCGACGACGGATTGATCTCGGCGATCCGCACCGCGCCGGGATGACGCAGAGTGGCGGTGAGCGTCGCGGCCCGCGCCCGGCAAGCCGCATCAGCGCTGCAGCCGTCGACGAGAGAGACGATCCCGGCGGTGTCGCCGCGGGCCTCGGCCCGGACCAGGTCGGTGATCGCCGCCTGCTCGGCGTCGCCGACGCTGAACGCCCGGGCCAGGAGCGCGCTGACCACCAGGAAGAGCACGATGGCCAGGCCGATCGAGGCGATCACGTAGCGGCGCCGCATCGGCGGGCACGCTAGACCACCCACCGCTCGGGCGAGCGGCCAAGCCGGACGGCACCCGGGTCAGGAGTCGCTGAGCTCGAGGAAGCGCTGCACCGATGCCTCTTGGTGCTCGAGCCGCTCGGCCAGCTCGAGTGCGTGCTCGGCCGCCAGCTCCAGGAAGTCCTCCATGCACCGCTCGGGATCGTCGGCGAGCGGATACACGCGGCTGAGATCCTGCTGCGCGCAGGCGATCCCCATCGGCGGGCGCCCGTCGGCGAGCGTCCGCGCGCCGCACACGGGAGTCACGACCAGCTGGGACTCGGTCGCCACCAGGGCTGTCGGCAGCAGCCGATGGGCCGGGAGCTTGACCCCGAGCTGTACCGAGTGGTCGACGGCGACGACGCTGCCAGCGAGGTCTGAGAGCGGCTCGCGCCACACGCCGAGGACGGTGTCGGCGCCGACCAGCGCGTCGCGCAGCGCGGTGGCCTGCTCGACGTAGAGCCGCTCGGCCTCCTCCCGGTCGCCCGCGTCGGCGAGATCGAGGTCACAGGGGACCCGCAGCAGCTCGTTGGCGGCCACCGTCGCCCCCGCGGCCCGGCTGCCGCAGGCGACGTAGGTCTGGAGCGTGCCGAGATCGCGGCGGCCGTGGAAGATGACCGTCACCGCCTCGGAGAGGGGCAGGCCGTTGACGCGCAGCGACACCGCGACCGCCGAGGAGTCGTCGAGCAGCGCCCGACGAAGCAGCTCTTCCGCTGCGCCACTATCGCGGGTTGGATCCTCGTCGCGCATGGCTACCTCCTCTTAACAACTCGGCAACGACCGCTAATTATTTAGGCACGCGGCCCGGTCGTTCACAATCGACGCCTGGAGCAGCGTCGGGCCGCCGGCCTGTCCATCGGGCGCACCGGCGTTCCAATAGGCTTTAGCGCCACGTGTTCCTGCTCAGACTCCTGTACAAGCCGTTCGCGATCCTGTCCGGGCTGATCGCCGCCCGCATCGGCAAGAAGCTGTTCAGCGGCGTGTGGTCAAAGATCGATGACCAGCCGCCCCCGCGGCCGGGACGAGGCGATGGCAGCGTCGGCAAGGTGATCGCCGCGCAGGCGCTCCAGGCCGGCGTGATGGCCGCCGCCGCCGCCGCCGTTGACCGCGGGTTCGCCACCGTCTTTCACCACCTCATCGGGATCTGGCCCAAGAAGCCGCCCACGCCCGCGGACGACGAGCAGTCCTAGACGTGCTCAGGGATCGGGCACGTGCCAGGCCTGCAGCCCGGCGCGCGCCCAATCGGGGATCGGCGTCTTGGCCGCGGCCGCCGGGTCGATGAACACGTGCCGGATCTCGGCGTCGAGGAGTTGCTCACCGATGGTGTCGCCGGTGATCCGGAAGAACCGGTGGCGCGAGGTGACGCTCGTGGAGCCGAGCCGCGTGATGGTCGCCTCGAGCGCGATCTCCTCCTCGAACCGGGCCGATCCGAGGAATCGCATCTGCACCTCTCCGACGACGATGTCGACGCCCCGGTCGAGCATCGCGTGGTAGCTGCCGAAGGCGGTGCGCCACATCTCGTTGATCGTGTGGTCGATGTAGGCGAGGTAGTTGGCGTTGAAGAGCACGCCCTGGGGATCGCAGTCCGCGTAGCGGACGCGCAGGCGGTGCACGAACGGCTCAGCCACCGCCGCCCCCGCGCAGCACGAAGCCGCGCTCGGCGAGCTGCCCCAGCGCGTCCTCGAAGGCGCCGAAGTCGCGCCCGGTGAGCGCATCGATCGGCCGACCGGCCGGCCCGCTCGCCCGGACCCAGCGGCGCAGCACCGACGCGCCAGCGTGCTCCTGCGCCTCGCCCAGCAGGTCGAGCAGGATCGAGAGCTCGGGGCGGTGGTCGAGCTGCCCCGACAGCACCGTCAGCGGATCGACGTCGAGCACCGCGCACAGCTCGTCCTCGTTCAGGCCGAGCAGCTCGAGCAGCTGGGCGGCGCGCTCACTCTGGCGGGGATCGGGCACCGGCCGAGGGTAGATGGTCGGCGCCGGCGGGCCTACCTCCGGGGCGGGCGGCCAGCCCACCGCGCGCGGGCCTAGAAGAGCTGGTTCTCCGACCTACGTGCTGGCGAGTAACAGCACGTAGGCGGAAGTCCGGCCCTTGCGGGGGATACGGGACATTGCGTCACCCCGCGATGCTGCTTGGCGATGCTCCGTTCGGCGTCGTTCGTTGACATCGCGTTGACAAGGCAGGGCATCGGTCCCCCGTCAGCTGACTGGCGTGATCGAAAACCGCTGCTGACTCTCCATGATCGTCACGTCGAAGCGGCGCATGACGTCCTGACGACCCCAGAGGATGGTTCTCGACCCGGGCACGAACATGGGATGCAGATCGATCACGACCGCCGGGATCTCTGGCACGGACGCAGTACAGGGGCGCTGTGCGACGTGTGTGGTCGTTGTGCCAGCCACCTGGATGCACTGCTGCTGCTGAAGGTCAGCGGCCACGTACCCCATCAGTGCCGCGAATTCGAATGGAAGGGAGGTCCGATCGGCTCCGGAGTCGACAAGGCCCCAGACCGGCCCAGACTTGCCGTTTACACCATGGAGTTGCATCACGAGGTACGGTCTGGCTCCTCCCTGGCCAAAGTCGCGATACGCGATCACGAACGGCTGCGCCATTGGCAGCGAGAAGCCCTAAAGGATGAACGTAGCTTCGCCGTCCGCCGGGACCGGCATCAGGGCGTCGTCGTCGCGGACGGCCGGATCGTCGCGCAGCTCTATGGGGTCGAGTGCGCTTGCAACCACCCTGCCATCGCGGATGGCGACCCACGCTCCGACATACGGCCTCAGATCCTCAGTAACGAGAGGCTGCGTCTGGATTTCGTGAACGGTCATATTGCTCCGATGTCCTGTGATTTTCGGACCGGCTGCGTGAACAACGGCCGACATCGCGACGCCTTCCCGGTCCAATTGGGACAGCATCCCGGTAATCGGCCTATCCGTCAAGGACTGTAGGCACTCTCGGCGGCCCTGGACGGCTTGGCGGCCCTGCACGATCACCCGCCTTGGAGCTGTCGCAGCTCCGCTTGCTCAGACGCGTTGAGATCCCGAAGTCTCGTCAGACCGTCGGCACCAAACTCAGCGCCCACCACCGTCACCGTACTTCGCGGGTCACGATCCTTCGCCTGTGCGCAGGCGAGAGCCTCGGAAATCGAGTCATGTATATGTCCGCAGGGGTAGGACACGGACCTGTCTGTGATCAGCCCCGAATACGTGCTCATCGCC
>DATCFW010000084.1:0-7399 GCA_036509295.1 Solirubrobacteraceae bacterium
TTGGGCTCCGGTCGCCGCGGCACCAGGCCCGGGCGATTCGGCCATCGCAGAGGTCCAGGTTGGACGCTCTCGCCGTCACTCACACTCACGACCACCCTCTCGCCGGCCTCTCCGACCATCGAAAGCTGCGGGGCGAGTCTATGCGCTCGGGCGCCGCCATGCGCCGAACCGCCAGGGGTGGTGATTCAAATTACCGCCCGTGCTCGTAACTCCGGTTACCCGGGTTTCCGACCGCCGGATCACAGGTGATAGAAGGGCCCTGTGTGTTTGGCAATCCCCGGTCAGGTCCTCGAAATCGTCGACGAGGACAACCGCTTGGCCAAGGTCGATGTGGCCGGGGTGCGACGCAACGTCAACGTCGGCCTCCTCGACGATGACACCGGCGGCGTGGAGCCCGGGGACTGGGTGCTCATCCACGTCGGCTTCGCCATCTCCAAGGTCGACGAGGAGGAGGCCCGGGCAACCCGGGACCTGCTCGTGCGGATGGGCGCCGACTACGAGCAGGAACTCGAGGAGCTCAAGGCGAGCGTGATCGAGTGAGCGCCGACGCCTGCGGCTCACAGCACTGCATCACCTGCGGCGACGTGGCAGTGGAGATGACCGTCCTGCGGGTCGACGAGGCGCGGGAGCTCGCGCTCTGCGAGGCTGACGACGGCCGCCACGAGACCGTGGAGGTCGCGTTGGTGGCGCCGGTGCGTCCCGCCGAACGCCTCCTCGTTCACGCCGGCACCGCGATAGCGCATCAGGGAGGCGTGCTGTGAAATTCGTTGACGAGTTCCGGGACGCCGAGCTCGGGCGGGCGGTCTCCGGCCGGATCCTGTCCCTGGTCGAGCCGGGCCGCCACTACAAGCTGATGGAGGTCTGCGGGGGGCACACCCACTCGATCTACAAGTACGGGATCGACGATCTGCTCCCGGCCAACGTCGAGCTCGTCCACGGGCCCGGGTGCCCGGTGTGCGTCATTCCGATGGGCCGGGTCGATGACGGCATCGCCATCGCCCACCAGGACGGGGTCATCTTCACCTGCTTCGGCGACATGATGCGCGTGCCCGGATCCAACGGCAGCCTGCTCGAGGCCAAGGCGGCGGGCGCCGACATCCGGATGGTCTACTCGCCACTGGACGCGATGCGGATCGCCAAGCAGAACCCCGACCGCGAGGTCGTGTTCTTCGCCATCGGATTCGAGACGACGGCGCCCTCGACGGCGCTGACGCTCAAGCGGGCCCGGGCCGAGGGCCTGCGCAACTTCAGCGTCATGTGCAGTCACGTGACGATCGTGCCGCCGCTGCGGGCACTGCTGGAGTCCCCCGATCTGCGGCTCGACGGCTTCATCGGTCCCGGCCACGTGTCGACCGTCGTCGGTGCGCGCCCGTTCGAGTTCATCCCCGCCGACTACGGCAAGCCGATCGCGATCGCCGGCTTTGAGCCGCTCGACATCCTGCACGCGGTCGAGATGATTCTGCGCCAGATCGCGGAGGGACGCTGCGAGGTGGAGAACCAGTACAAGCGCGTCGTCCCCTACGAGGGCAACCTGCGTGCGCTCGAGGTCATGGCCGAGGTGTTCGAGCTGCGGCCCCACTTCGAGTGGCGCGGGTTGGGCTTCATCTCCCACAGCGGCCTGAAGCTGTCGGCCGCCTACGCCGAGCTCGACGCCGAGGTCCGATTCAGCATTCCCGGGGTGCGGGTCGCCGACCCCAAGGCCTGCCAGTGCGGCGAGGTGCTCAAGGGCGTCATCAAGCCGTGGGAGTGCAAGGTGTTCGGGACGGCGTGCACCCCCGAGCGGCCGATTGGCACCTGCATGGTGTCCTCGGAAGGGGCATGCGCCGCGTACTACAACTACGGCCGCTTCGCCCGCGAGCGGGAGGTCGTGTGATGGCCGACCGGACTCTGGTCTCTGACCGCGAGGAGAAGATCCTCGGGATCATCGCGACGGCGCGAGGCAAGCGCGCCAAGTTCCGCGACAGCCGCATCACGATGGCCCACGGCGCCGGCGGCAAGGCGACTCAGACGCTGATCGAGGGCCTGCTGGCCCCCGCCTTCCACTCCCCGGCGCTCGACGAGATGGGCGACGCCGGCGCGATCACCGTCGACGGCCTCGAGCTGGCGCTCACGACCGACTCCTACGTGGTGAAGCCGCTGCGATTCCCCGGCGGCTCGATCGGCGAGCTCGCCGTCAACGGGACGCTCAACGACCTCGCCGTGTCCGGCGCCCGGCCACTCGCGCTCAGCCTGTCACTGATCCTGGAGGAGGGCCTACCGGCGGAGGCGCTGCGCGCCGAGGTCGAGGCGATCGCCGCCACGGCGCGCGCCGCCGGCGTCGACATCATCGCCGGGGACACGAAGGTGGTGGAGCGCGGCCACGCCGACGGCATGTACATCTGCACGACCGGAATCGGCCGGCGCGATCCGCGCGCCCGCCTGTCACCCGCGGCGCTGCGGCCGGGAGATCGGATCCTGCTGTCGGGAAGCATCGGCGAGCACGGCACCGCGATCATGCTCGCCCGCAACGAGTTCGAGCTCGACGCCGACATCGAATCCGACACGCGCCCGCTGTGGCCGGTCGTGGACGCCCTGCTCGACGCTGCGGGACCCGACCTGCGCTGCCTGCGCGACGCGACGCGCGGCGGGGTGGCCTCCGTGCTCAACGAGCTCGCGCGCGCCTCGTCGGTGGCGATGATCGTCCGCGAAGGCGCGGTGCCGGTCGCGCCCGCGGTCGCCGGCGCCGCCGAGATCCTTGGCATCGACCCCATGTACGTCGCCAACGAGGGAAAGCTGGTGGCATTCGTGGCGCCGGACCGCGCGGCGGATGCGCTGGCGGCACTGCGACAGGTGCCGGGATGCGAAGCGGCCGCCGAGATCGGAGAGGTCCGGACCGAGCCGCCCGGGATGGTGCTCGTGGAGACGAGCTTTGGCGGCAGACGGGTGATGGACCAGCTGGTGGGAGACCCGCTCCCGCGGATCTGTTGACGGCAGAGAGAGGAGACTGAAGTGGCGACCACGGTAAGCCCGTACGCGAAGCAGAAGGAGACGGAGGCGGTCACGGCCCATGTGCTGTGGATGACGACCGGCCTGAGCTGCGAGGGCGACTCGGTCGCGATGACCTCGGCGACGAACCCCAGCCTCGAGGACATCATCCTGCAGGCGATCCCGGGCATGCCGAAGGTGGTGGTCCACAACCAGGTCGTCGACTACGCCAACGGCCAGGACTACGCCCAGGCGTGGTTCGACGCCGAGAAGGGCGAGCTGGATCCGTTCGTGCTCGTGATCGAGGGATCGCTCGGCAACGAGGAGATCAACGGTGAGGGCCACTGGACGGGCTTCGCGGTCAACCCGGAGAACGGGCAGCCGATCACGATGAACGAGTGGATGGATCGCCTCGCGCCCAAGGCGGCGGCCGTCGTGGCGGTGGGGACGTGCGCCACCTACGGCGGGATCCCGGCGATGAAGAACAACCCCACCGGCGCGATGGGCGTCCCGGACTACCTCGGCTGGAGCTGGCGCTCCAAGGCCAACCTGCCGGTGGTGTGCATCCCCGGCTGTCCGGCTCAGCCCGACAACATGACCGAGACGCTGCTGTACCTGGCGCTCCATCTCGCCGGACTCGCCCCCGCCCCCGAGCTCGACGAGGCGCTGCGCCCCAAGTGGCTGTTCGGTCGCACCGTCCGCGAGAGCTGCAACCGCGCCGGGTTCGCCGAGCAGGGCGACTTCGCCACCGAGTACGGCTCCGATCACCGCTGCTTGGTCAAGCTCGGCTGCAAGGGCCCGGTGGTCAAGTGCAACGTCCCGGTCAGAGGCTGGGTCAACGGCATCGGTGGCTGCCCGAACGTGGGCGGGATCTGCATGGCCTGCACGATGCCCGGCTTCCCCGACAAGTACATGCCGTTCATGGATGAGGACAAGTTCGGCGGCGTGGCGGCGAACATCATGAAGTTCTCCTACGGACCGATCGTGCGCTACATGCGCCATCGCAACATCAAGACCAAGTACGACAAGGAGCCCGAGTGGCGGCGGCGTGGCCGCACGCTCACCACCGGCTACGTCAAGCGGTGGTAGGCGGGACCCCCATCCGCATTCATCCCGCGCCACATCGAGGAGACACCAATGGCAGTTGACACCGCCTCAGACAAGAAGGTCCTGATCAAGGAGATGTCCTGGGATCCGATCACCCGGATCGTCGGCAGCCTGGGCATCCACACGGAGATCGACTTCACCAATCAGCAGGTCATGAAGTGCTACAGCACCTCGATGATCTTCCGTGGGTTTGACATCTTCATGAAGGGGATCGACCCCCGCGACGCCCATTTCATCACCAGCCGGATCTGCGGCATCTGTGGTGACAACCACTGCACCTGCTCGTGCCTGAACCAGAATATGGCCTACGGGGTCAAGCCACCGAAACTCGGCGACTTCGCCTTCAATCTCGCCGAGACCGCGGACTACATGTTCGACCACGCGATCTTCAACGATTGCATGGCGAACGTGGACTTCTGCGAGCAGATGGTCAAGGAGACCAACCCCACCCTGCTGGCCAAGGCCGAGAACACCGCCGCACCGGGCAAGGACATCCACGGGTTCAAGACGATCGCCGACATCATGCGGTCCCTGAACCCGTTCACCGGCGAGTTCTATCTGGAGACCCTCCACGTCGCCCGGTACACGCGCGAGATGTACTGCCTGTTCGGCGGACGTCACACGCATCCCTCGACGATCATGCCCGGCGGCTGCAGCGCGGACATCACCCATCAGACCTGCACCGACTACTACGTGCGCCTGATGCGGTACTTCGATTACGTCAAGCGCAGCGTGCCGATGCACGACGATCTCTACGACTTCTTCCTGACGGAGCTCCCGGGCTACGACATGGTCGGATTCCGCGAGACCAACCTCGTCAACTGGGGCTCGTTCGACGATCCCGACTACGTCGACTACGACTACCGCAACATGACCGAGTGGGGCCGCAAGCGCTATATCACCCCCGGCGTCGCCATCAACGGGGAGCTCATCTCGACCGATCTGGTCGAAATCAACCTGATGATCCGCATCCTGCTCGGGTCGTCGTACTTCGACGGGTGGGAGAACGAGGAGACGTTCGTCACCCACGACCCGCTCGGCAACCCGGTGGACAAGAATCACCCGTGGAACAAGGTCACGCTGCCCCGCCCGCAGAAGCGCGACTTCGCCGACAAGTACACCTGGGTCGTCTCGCCGCGGATCTATGACAAGCGGACCGACACGCACGTGTGCTGTGACACCGGTGGAGGACCGTTCGCTCGCCAGTGGTGCACCGCCAAGGCCGGCCTGGTCGACTTCGGCTACGCCAAGGCGACCGGCCACTCGATCCAGATGACGCTCCCGCGCTCGCCGAACATGCCCGAGATGGAGCTGGAGTGGCACGTCCCGGAGAAGTCCAACGCGATCGAACGCGACCGTGCCCGGACCTACCACCAGGCGTACAGCGCGCTGATCGGCCTGCACAATCTCGAGCGGGCGCTGGTCGAGGTGCGCGCGGGCCGGACCAAGAGCTGGAACAAGTTCACGGTTCCGGACAGCGCCGTCAGCGTCGGCTTCCACGAAGCGGCCCGCGGGGTGCTCTCGCACCACATGGTCATCCGCGACGGCAAGATCGCCAACTACCAGCCGTACCCGCCGACGCCGTGGAATGCCAGCCCGCGGGACGTGTACGGGACGCCCGGCCCCTACGAGGACGCGGTGCAGAACACGCCGATCTTCGAGGAAAACGGCCCCGACAAGTTCAAGGGGATCGACATCATGCGCGCGGTCCGCTCGTTCGATCCCTGCCTGCCGTGCGGCGTGCACATGTACACCGGCGGCGGCAAGGTGAAAAAGGTGATGCACACGCCGACGGCCATGGCGTAGGCGGATGGCCGTTACGAGCACCGAGACCATCGCGCCGGGCCCGCTCGTGGAGCGGGTCCAGGAGCTGCAGGAGCGTCTGGAGTCGGTCGGCGACTCTCCGACGGCGGCGCTCGCCGACGAGTTGGTCTCGGCGCTCGTGCAGATGTACGGAGCCGGGCTGGAGCGGGTCATGGCGGCGCTATATGCGGACGGCGAGGCGGGCGAGCGGGTCGCGGCGGCGCTCGCGGATGACGAGCTGGTCGCGACGCTGCTGCTCATCCACGACCTGCACCCGACCCCGCTGGCCGATCGGGTCGCGCAGGCGCTGGACTCGGTCCGCCCGTACATGGAGTCCCACGGCGGCAACGTCGAGCTGCTCTCCCTGGATCATGGCGTCGCCCGGATCAACCTCCAGGGAAGCTGCTCGGACTGCTCGGCGTCCGCGGTGACGCTCGAGCTGGCGATCAAGCAGGCGCTCGAGGAGGCCGCCCCGGACCTCGAGGGACTCGAGGTGTCGGGCATCACCGCCCAGACGAGCGGTCACGGCGGCCTGCCGATGGCCACCGGCACCGCCCCGACGGCGCCGACCGGAATGGAGCTGCCGGTCGTGATGGCCGGACCGGCCCCGCCCACGTGGCAGGAGCTGCAATCGGTTGGCACGCTCGCCGAGGGAGCCATGACCGCCGCCGAGGTCGCCGGCGGGAAGCTCGTCGTCGCCAACGTCGACGGGACGCTGCTGGCGTATCGGAACCGCTGCGCCGGGTGCGGCGCCTCGCTGGACGCCGGGGTGCTCACCGACGGGGCGCTGGCCTGCCCCAGCTGCCGGCGTTCGTTCTTCCTCCCGCGCGCCGGACGGTCGCTCGGTGACGAGCAGCTGCAGCTGGAGCCGGTCCCGCTGCTGCGCGACCAGGGACGCGTCCGGGTCGCGGTGTGAGCGGCCAGCGCCGGCTCGTCGACGACGCGATCGCGGCCCGTCGGCGGGCGGGACTCGTGTCTGGACTGCGGGGGTTGGCCCGTTCGGGCGGCGCCCCGGCGGCGCCGGTCGCCGTGGCCACCGCCGCGACCCCGGCGGTTCGCGCACCGGCCGAGGAGGCGTGCGATCTCTGTGGCATCGGCATTCCCGAGGACCATCGTCACCTCCTCGCCCTCGTCGAGCGCAGGATCGTCTGCTCATGCGAGCCGTGCTGGGCGATGCGATCGGGCGAGGGTGACTACCGGCCGGTCGGCAACCGGACGGTGTGGCTACCTGACCTGCAGCTCCCCGACGACCTGTGGGCGAGCTTCCAGATCCCGATCGGCCTCGCGTTCTTCATGGAGTCGACGGTGACAGCGTGCGTCGTCGCCATGTACCCGAGCCCCGGCGGAGCGACCGAGTCAGAGCTGCACTTCGACTCCTGGACGAGGATGCGCCAGCTCAACCCGGTGCTCGACACCATCGAGCCCGACATCGAGGGCCTGATCGCCAACCGCATGTCCGATCCTCCGATGTATCTGATCGCGCCGATCGACCGCTGCTACGAGCTCACCGGCACGATCAAGGCCC
>DATCFW010000085.1:0-4563 GCA_036509295.1 Solirubrobacteraceae bacterium
GTAACTCCAGAAGTCGCCATAGCCGCGGCTGCGCCAGCAGCGGGCGCCGAGCTCGAGCAGCGCGTCGAGCCGGCCGGCCTGGCGCCACTCCTCCATCCCGCCGAAGCACAGCTGCGCGTCGCCGAGCTCGCGTACCGCCGACACCCGCAGGCGCCGCGGCTCGACCGCCGGCCCGCCGGCCCCCGACCCGCCGGACGCCAGCCGGCCGCCCGGAAGCCCCTCAGACGCGAACGCGCCGTGACCGCGGGCGGCCCACCAGCGCCGCCCCAGCGCGGGCGCGGACACGACCCCGACAGTGATCCCACCGTCCTGCTCGAGTGCCAGCAGCGTCGCCCAGGCGGGCACGCCGCGGACATAGCTCTTGGTCCCGTCGATCGGATCGACGATCCACCGCCGGGCGGGCGGGGTCCGATCCGACGGCTCGTCGCCGCCGTACTCCTCACCGATCACCGCATCCGCCGGAGCGGCCGACGCCAGCCGCTCGCGCAACGCCCGCTCCACCGCCGTGTCGGCCTCGGAGACCGGAGTGAGATCGGGCTTGGTCTCCACGACCAGATCGTGGGCGCGAAACCGGGCGAGCGTGATTTCGTCGGCGACGTCCGCCAGCGCCAGCGCCAGCGTCAGATCGTCGGCGGAGGCGGACACCGGCGGCATCCTACGCCGATAGTGTGCAGGGCCACATGCCGTCCGAGGATCTGCAAGGCGAGACGATCGAGCTCCTCCGGGAGCTGATCCAGTGCAACACCGTCAACCCGCCCGGCAACGAGCGGCCGGCGATCGAGCACCTCGAGCGCTACCTCCGCGACGCCGGCTTCGAGACCGAGATCCTCGCCGCCGAGCCGGACCGCCCGAACCTGGTGGCGACGCTCGATGGCGAGGGCGACGGACCGGTCCTCGTGCTCCTCGGCCACGTCGACACGGTCCTGGCCGACGCCGGCGAGTGGCGCCATGACCCGTGGTCCGGCGAGGTGACGGACGGCTTCCTGTGGGGGCGGGGGGCGCTGGACATGAAGAACCAGGTCGCCGCCGAGGCGGTGGCCGCGGCTGCGCTCGCCCGTCAGGGCTGGCGCCCCGCCGCCGGTGCACTCAAGCTCGTGTTCGTCTCAGACGAGGAGACGGGCGGTGACGTCGGCGCGCACTGGCTCACCGCCACCCACCCCGACAAGGTCCGCTGCGACATGCTCCTCAACGAGGGCGGCGGCGAGAGCTTTCAGTTCGGCGGCCGGCGCCACTACGGCGTGTGCTGCGCCGAGAAGGGCATCTTCCGCTTCAACCTCACCGCCCACGGCGTCGCCGGTCACGCCTCGTTGCCGCGCACCGGAGACAACGCGCTGCTCAAGCTTGCCCCGGTGCTCGCCGCGCTGGCGCAGCAACCGGAGAGCTTCGAGCTGACCGACGGTCCCGCCGCATTCCTGCGCGGGCTCGGGCAGGATCCGGGAGATCCATCGGCGGCGCTGGCCCGAATCGAGGCCGAGGACCCGAGGCTGCGCACGCTGGTGGAGCCGATGTTCGGCGTCACCCTGACCCCGACGATGACGAGCGCGTCGACCAAGATAAACGTCATCCCGTCCCGCGCCCAGATCCGGATCGACTGCCGGGTGCCGCCCGGCCTCGGGGAGGAGGCGGTGCAGCGGCGCATCGCCCACGTCCTGGGCGATCTGGCGCAGCCACTCACGATCGAGTTCACCGAGCGGGTCGTCGGCAACGGCTCGACCGTCGAGAGTGAGCTGATGCGCGCGATCGAGCGCTGGATCTCCGCTCACGATCCCGGCGCCGCCACGGTGCCGGTGATCCTGCCGGGCTTCTCGGACTCGCGGTGGTTCCGCGACGCCTTCCCGGAATGCGTCGCCTACGGGTTCTTCCCCCAGCGCCACCAGACGCTGCTCGACGCGGCTCCGCTGGTGCACAACGCAGACGAGCGGATCGACATCCGGGACCTTGGCTTCGCCACCGGCTTCTACTTCGACATCATCGGCGAGCTGCTCGGCTGAGCTCCCGCTCCCGGCCCCTCAATAGACTCTCCCCGATCGCCACGCAGGTCTCAAACCGCCTGGACCCAGCGATCTTCCGCCTGCCGGTCGGCCGGATTCGCGAGGGCTATTACTCCGACGCGTACTTTGTCCTGACCAAGTCGCTGCTCGAGGCCGAAGGAGACCATCCGCGCGTCACGATGCAGGTGTTCCAGAAGGAGGACTCGGTTCTCGGCGGCATCGACGAGGCGCTGGCGATCGTCAAGACGTGCTCCGGGCATGCGGAGAACGGCGAGTGGATTCCCGGCTGGGACAAGCTCGTCGTCCACGCGCTGAAGGAAGGAGACCGGATCGTGCCACGGGAGACGGTGATGACGATCGAGGGCGACTACACCCTGTTCGCCCACCTGGAGACCGTCTATCTGGGATCGATGGCGCGGCGCTCGCTGATCATGCGCAACGTGTCCGAGGTGGTCCAGGCGGCCCGGGGCAAGCAGATCTTCTACTTCCCCGCCCGTCATGACCATTGGCTGGTGCAGACCGGTGACGGCTGGAGCGCGCATGTGGCCGGCGCGATCGGCGTCTCCACCGACGCGCAGGCGTCGTGGTGGGGCGGGCGCGGCATCGGCACCGTGCCCCATGGGTTGATCGCCGCCTACGGCGGGGACACGGTCAAGGCCGCGGTCAAGTTCGCGGAGCGCTACCACCGCGACATGAACATCACCGTGCTGGTGGACTTCGAGAACGACTCGGTCCGGACCGCGCTGGAGGTCGCCCACGCGCTCGGCGATCGGCTCTGGGGGGTGCGCCTGGACACGTCCGAAACGCTCGTCGACCGCTCGCTGCTCGACGAGATGAGCAGCTTCACGCCCACCGGCGTCAACCCGCGCCTGGTGGAGAAGGTCCGCGACGGCCTGGACGGAGCCGGCTTTGGCAACGTGAAGATCGTCGTCAGCGGCGGCTTCACCGCGGCGCGCATCCGCGAGTTCGAGGCCGCCGATGTGGCGGTGGACGCCTACGGCGTGGGCTCGTCGCTGATCCGGGGTCAGGACGACTTCACCGCCGACGTCGTCCTGTTGGACGGCCGCCCGTGCGCCAAGGTCGGCCGCGCCTACGCGCCCAATCCACGTCTGGAACGGGTTCACTAGTGGCTGCGCCGTCCGGCGGACGGGCCACCGGGCCAGCGGCCAGCCCCGCCCTTAAGCAATGACCGCGGGCCGCCGATAACACCCGACACGTGATGCTTCACCCCGCGTTCCTCGGTGACACCAACCTGATCAGCTGGATCCACGATTGGGTCCCGCTCATCTTCATGGGCGCCCTCGTCGTGCTCGTCGGCATGACGATGCGGCTCGTGCCGCGGACCAAACCGGCCGAGATCCGTCCCGATGAGACGCCGTCGATCGCCTGGGACGACATCGCCGGCTCCGACGAGGCCAAGGAGGAGCTGCGGGAGATCGTCGACTTCCTGCGCAGCCCCAAGCAGTTTCGCGAGCTCGGGGCCAAGCCGCCCAGCGGCATCCTCCTGCACGGCCCGCCGGGCACCGGCAAGACGCTGCTGGCCAAGGCCGTCGCCCACGAGTCCGGCGCATCGTTCTTCTCGCAATCGGCCTCCTCGTTCGTCGAGATGTTCGCCGGCCTGGGCTCGGCGCGAATCCGTCGCCTGTTCAAGGAGGCGCGCAGCCACGCGCCGGCGATCATCTTCATCGATGAGCTCGACGCGGTCGGCACCGCGCGGGCCGGCGGCGCGGCCAACCGCGAGTACGACCAGACGCTCAATCAGCTGCTCACCGAGATGGACGGCTTCAACGCCAAGGGCGACGTCGTCGTACTCGCCTCCACCAACCTGCTCGAGAAGCTCGATCAGGCACTGCTCCGCCCCGGGCGCTTTGACCGCCACATCTTCGTCTCCCCGCCCGACGTCGTCGGGCGCGAGCGCATCTTCGAGGTCCACTCGCGCAACAAGCCGGTGGACGAGTCGGTCAACTTCACGCTGCTGGCGCGCCAGACCTCCGGTCTCACCGGCGCAGACCTCGCCAACATCTGCAACGAGGCGGCGATCAACGCCGTCCGCCGCGGGAGCCGAACCGTCGGCACCGCGGACTTCGACCAGGCGCTCGAACGCGTCGTCGCCGGGATGCAGTCGCGCCGCCGGCTCTCCGAGCACGAGCGCAACGTCGTCGCCCATCACGAGGCGGGCCACGCGCTCGTCGGCGAGCTGCTGCCGTCGGTCGACGCGGTCCACCGCATCTCGATCGTCCCGCGGGGACAAGCGCTCGGCTACACGCTCAACCTCCCCGCGGAGGACCGGTACCTGCGCAGCCGCGAGGAGCTGATCGACATGATGACGATGCTGCTCGCCGGCCGGGGCGCCGAGCAGCTCGTGTTTGGGACGGTCACCAACGGGGCCGCGGATGACCTAAAGCGGGTGGCCGACATCGCCCACGCGATGATCCACGAGTACGCCATGGGCACCGAGATCACCTCCCTGAAGCTCAGTGACCACCCCCAGTCCGAAGCGAGCCGCCGGCTCCACGACGCCGAGGTCCGCGAGCTCGCCGACGAGGCGTTCCGCGCCACCTTGGAGATGCTG
>DATCFW010000086.1:0-4669 GCA_036509295.1 Solirubrobacteraceae bacterium
TCTCCGGGCGCCCGATCCGGACCGCGATCCGCGCCCCGTCGTGCACCACCTCCCCCCCGCCGTCCGTGAGCACGGCGCCGAGCTCGGGGATGAACGCCGGCGCGATCCAAGCCACCGGGCCGCCGCCAGTCGGCCCCCCCTCGCCGGTGAAGCCCGCGAACTTGGCCGCCCCGCTGAGGATGAGCTGCTCCCGCGCGCGGGTCATCGCGACGTAGAACAGCCGGCGCTCCTCGGCGTCCTGCGCGACGCGCTGCTCGTCGCCGATCGCCCGATAGTCCAACGCGGGCTCCCGGCCGGCCGCCCCGGCACGGGCCAGCCGGATCCCCAGCCGCCCGTCGGCGGTGACCCGCAGCAGCTCGGACGGCGGGCGCACCGATCGACCGAGATCGGCGACGACGACAACCGGGAACTCGAGGCCTTTGGCCCGGTGGATCGTCATCAGGCGAATCGCGTCGAGGTTCTCGCCCTCCATCGGCGCCTCACTCTCGCGCGACTCGGCAAACCGTCCCGCCTGACGATCGGAGATCAGCTCCAGAAAGCCGTGGAGACCGGGTCCGTGAGCGTCCTCGTGCTCGCGACCCAGGCGCATCAGCTTGCGGACGTTGGCGAGACGTCGCCGCCCCCCGGGCATCGCCAGCATCGATAGGTCATAGCCGCTGCACGTGAGCGCCGAGTCGATCAGCTCCTCGATGCCGGCGCGCTGCGCGCGATCGCGCTCGTCGGCGAACCATGCGGTGAACGTCTCCAGCCGGCTGACGTCATCGGCGGCGAGCGCGGCGAGCTCTCCGCGCGGCTCGCGCAGCAGCCACCACGGGTCGCGGTCAGCCGATCGCCGGGCCGCCGCCAGGATGACGAGCGCATCGAGCGAAACGCCGACCATCGGCGAGGCGAGCACGCCGTACAGCGACTCCTCGTCACGGGGGTTGGCCAGCGTGCGCAGGTAGGTAACCAAGTCCACCACCTGCGGGTGAGACCAGTAGCCGCGCCCGCCGATCACGTACGTCGGCAGCCCCCGCCGCTCGAGCGCCCGCTCGTAGGCCCGCATGTCCGTAGTGGCACGCATCAGCACGACGATCTCGCCGGGGGGCCGCCCGTTGTGCACGAGCTCGGCGATGCGGTCAGCCAGGGTGCGCGCCTCGGCCAGGCGCCACGGCGACGCGACTCCCTCCAGCTCCCAGTCCGCGCCCTTGTCGACGAGCACGAACTCGACGGCCGGCGTGGCGGTGTCGCCATCCTCGCGCCCCGCCCGCAGGGGGCGGAAGCGATCGCCCAGCTCGTCGGCGAACGCCAGGTTCAGCGCGGCGAGGATCGGCGGGCGCGAGCGGAAGTTGGTCTGTAGCGTCTCGCGGGCGCCGACCTGCGCCAGGCGCTCCCCCCGGCGCTCGAACAGCTGCACATCGGCGTGGCGGAAGCCGTAGATCGACTGCTGGGCGTCCCCGACGGTGAACAGGTTGTCCCGGGCGATCGACTCGATCAGCTCGAGCTGGACGCGGTTGGTGTCCTGGAGCTCGTCGACCATGATGCGCTGAAAGCGCGTGGCGTAGCGGTCGCGCAGCTCGTCGTCGTTGGCCAGCAGCCGGCGGGTGATGAGCTCGAGATCCTCGAAATCGACCCCCGACGCGTCGCGCTTGCGATTGGCGTAGTGGCGGCCGTAGGCATCGAGCAGGCGGTCGAGCAGGTCGCGCACCGGCCCGGCGGCGCGGGCGGCGCACCGCTCCCGGAAGCGGCCGAGCGCCGTGGTGTAGGCGACGCACGCGTCGGTGGACAGGGCCGCCCCGTTGCGCGGCAGCCGGACCGCCTCGAGATCCGTCGGCCACACGGACTCGGCTCCCACCTGCCCGATCAGCTCCCGGCACTCCCCCACCCGCTCGAGCGCGTCGACGACGCGGACGCCGGGGCGGTCCAGCAGCCGCAGCTCGGCGGCCACCGCAGCCGCGGCCCGAGCCAGCTCGGCGGTGGCCTCCGGATCCGGCTCGTCGGGTACCGGCGGCAGCCGTGGGTGCAGCGCCCCGGCCGAGCGCAGCTGGCCGTACGCGCCGAACACCGCCGCCCGCAGCGACCCGGCGCCGTAGGCGGCGATCAGGTCGACCGCGCCGTCGGCCTCGCCGGCGAGCTCCTCCAGCGCGTCCTCGAACGCCGCCGCCGCCAGTGGCTCTGACTGTTGGCGGTCGAGCACCCCGAACCGCGGGTCCAAGCCGGCGGCGAGCGCGTTGACGCGCAGCACACGGGCGCAGAAGCCATGGATGGTCGAGATGAAGGCACCCTCGGTCCGACGCGCCGCCTCCGGGGCGCCGAGCTCGCGCAATCGCGACCGAATCCGGTCGCGCAGCTCGGCTGCCGCCTTCTCGGTGAAGGTGATGGTGAGCATCGCCGAGACGTCGATCCCGTCCCCGAGCACACCGGTGACGAAGCGCTCGACGAGCACCGACGTCTTGCCGCTGCCGGCGCCGGCGTCGAGCAGCAGGTCGCCGTCACGGCGATCGATCGCCCGCTGCTGCTCGGCGGTCCACGTCCGCCCCGGCGCGCGGGTCATTGACTGCGGCATATGGCGGGGTAGGCACAGCCGTCGCGCGAGCACGTCTGCGGGCACGGGGTCACCGAACCGGCGCGCAGCGACGCCGCCAGCGTGACCGCCCGCTGCGCGGCATCGGCGAGCAGCGCATCCACCTCGCCGGCGTCCCGGCCGTCCGCGCCGACGACGCCGGCGCCGACATCGGTCCCCTTGACGAACACGCCCCGGCCGCGCAGGTCATCGCCGCGCAGCGGCTGATAGAAGCCGGCGACCGGCTCCAGGCCGACGAGCTCGCGCACGACGAGCATGTAGAGCGCCACCTGGAGCTGGCGCTCAGCCGCCCAGCTCGCCGCGGCCCATCCCTGCCGCTTGGCCCCGCTCTTGTAATCGCGCACGACGGCATGACCGGCCCCATCGACGTCGACACGGTCGAGCATCCCGCGCACCAGCACCCGGTCCGCGCCCTCGCCGAGCGTCAGCGGCGGCAGCGATTCACGCCCATCCCCCTCGAAGCCGAACCGCAGCTCGAGCCCCTCGGGCCGCCACCCGGCGTCGACGTCGGCCTCGTGCTCGAGGTACCGGCGCAGGTCGGCCTCGATCGCGCGCAGCGCGCCGGCGCGCACCACCTCGGGGCTGCCGGGCGCGAGGCGCGGATGGGCGGGGTCCGACCCGTCGGCCAGCTCCGCCAGCAACCGGTCCAGAATCGCCCGTGCCCGCGTCAGCGAGGCCGGCGTGACCGGGCCGCCGAGCTCGCGCAAAAGTCGTTCGAGCACCTCGTGCATGAGGTTGCCGCGAAGGATCGCGTCGGGCTCGGGCAGCAGCGGCTCGGGCTGGAGCTCGCGCTCGATCAGCCACCGCACCGGACAGTTGGCGTAGGCCTCGAGCGCTCCGGCGGACAGCACCCGGCTGTGGCGGACCTGGGACAGCGCTCCCGCTCCGAGCACGCGCTCCGCCGGCGGGTCCTCGCCGGCGGCCGCGCCCGACGCCGCCGCGAGGGAGCGCTCGCGTTCGCGGGCCGTCGGGGCGAGCGCCGCGTCCCAGACGACGTCAGCGAGCAGCCGGCGCTGGCGGCGAGCGCGCCACTCGGCCGTGAACAGCTCGGCCACGTCGGCAATGAACGGCGACGGGAGGGCGAGGTTGCCCTCCTCATCGGAGCTGCGGTAGGCCAGGTAGACCCGCTCGGTGGCGCGGGAGACGGCGGCATAGAACAGGTACCGCTCGGCGGCCAGCGAATCCTCACGGAGCCGCAGCCGCAGTCCGGAGGCGGCGGCCAGCTCGCGGCGGCGCTCATCGGACAGGAACGGCTCGGCGCGCGACGGGAGCGGGAACTCGCCTTCCTGTAATCCGCAGACGAACACGACGCGGAAGCGCCGAGCGCGCACCTCGAGCGGCTCGGCCAGCAGCACGGCGCCTGATGCGGCCCCGCCGGCCGCTCGCGGCGAGGCGAGGGTGATCTGCTCGAGCAGCGCGATCAGCTCGTGTCCGACCGGGGCCAGGCGCAACTCGGACAGCTCGTCCACCGCGGCGATCAGCGCCCGCAGCGCCAGCGCGTCGAGCTCCTGGGCTTCGGTCAGCTCCGGCGCGGCGAGACGATACGGCGCCGCGAACAGCCGTCGAGCCAGCCGGCACAGCTCGCGAGCGGGGTGCGACGCAGCGGCCAGCTCCCCGAGTTCGGGCAGCTCCCAGTGCAGCGCCGCCCGTGCCTGGGCGGCCGTCCGCAGCCCGCCGCGCCGGATGTCGGCGTCGAGTCCGTCGGCGATCTCCGGCGTCTGCAGGAGGCCAGGCGTTCGCAGGTAGGCGAGGAGGTCGGCGGCGGTCGCGCGGTGGGGCTCGAGCAGCGCGCATCGAGCGGCGCCGATGAGCCCGCGGCCGAGCGCGGTGTGGCGCAGCGGCGGCGCGTAGCCGGCGGCGAGCGGGATGCCGTACTGGTGAAAGACCCGGCGCAGGAGCGGCGCCGCCCGGTCCCGCGACCGGTACACGACGACGATCTCGTCCGCCGGGACGCCGGACCGCAGCAGCTCGAGCGCCTGCTGGGCGACCATCTCGGCCTCGGCCCGCTCGCCGCCGGCCTCCAGCAGTGTGACGGCGTCCCCGGGGTCGATCGGCTCGGGGGGCGTGGGGTGGCTCCCCGCGGTGTCACCCTCCCCGGCGTCGCCC
>DATCFW010000087.1:0-12107 GCA_036509295.1 Solirubrobacteraceae bacterium
CCTGCGGCACGAGCGACACCGCCGCCGCCACCGCCCCCTCCCCCAATCGCTCGCGCATCCGGGTGTCGGCCTCCATCACCGAGCCCGCACGCGGCAGCAGCACATGCTCGGCGATCAGCGGAAACGGCCGCGGCGCGTGGCCCGCCGGATCGAGCCCGCCGTGCTGGAGATACAGGGCGGCGCCGTGGTCGATGAGCCACAGCCGCTCGTGCCACAGCAACAGGTTCGGATTGCGGGCGGTGCGGTCGACGTTGGTGGTGAGCGCGTCGAGCCACACCACCTCGGCGGCCAGCTCCGCCGACGGCTGCCACGCGCCGGCGGCCGTATACGCCAGCGTCCCGGGCAGGAAGTCGACGCCGAGGTTGACGCCCTCGCTGGCGGTGATGAGGTCCTGGATTTCGCTGTCGGGCTCCGCGGCAGCGAGCCGAGCGTCGATCCCAACGGTCACCAGCTCGGGGACGAGCAGGCCGGCGGCGCGCGCCAGCTCGCCGACGATCACCTCGGCGACGAGCGCCCGCAGGCCCTGCCCCGCGCCCCGGAACTTCGCCACGTAGAGCCCGTCGTCATCGGCCTCGACGAGACCCGGGAGCGACCCGCCCTCACGCAGCGCGGTGACGTAGCGAGTGGCGAGAACCTGGCGAAGGCCGCGGGTGCTGACCGGCATGCGCGCCTTTCTAGCATCAAGTGCATGCTCCTCTCCGTCCTGGACCAGTCGCCGATCGCCGAGGGCTCGACCGGAGCCCAGGCGCTGCGCAACACGATCGACCTGGCGAGGCTGGCCGACGAGCTCGGCTACAACCGCTACTGGGTGGCCGAGCACCACGGCGGGCCGATGCTCGCCGGGCCGAGCCCTGAGGTCCTGATCGGTCCGATCGCCGCGGCCACCGAGGGCATCCGCGTCGGCAGCGGCGGGGTGATGCTTCCGCATTACAGCCCGCTCAAGGTGGCCGAGAGCTTCACCATCCTCGCCGGGCTGTTCCCCGGCCGGATCGATCTCGGGCTCGGCCGGGCCGCCGGCACCGATCCGCTCACCACCTTCGCGCTCCAGCGAGACCGCCGGCAGGCCGCTCCCGACGACTTCCCTGAGCAGCTCAGCGAGCTGCTGGCCTACTTCGAGGACGACCTGCCCGAGGACCATCCGTTCCGCCACCTCGCCGCGACGCTCCCCGGGCGGCCGGAGCTGCCCGTCCCCTGGTTACTGGGCTCCTCGGAGCAGAGCGCCATCTGGGCCGGCGAAATGGGCCTGCGGTACGCCTTCGCGGACTTCATCAACCCTCGCGGCTCGCACATCGCCGCGCTGTACCGCGAGCGGTTCACGCCGGTCCGCGATCTCAAGGCCCAGCGCACCGCGGTGGCGGTGTGGGCGCTGGCGGCGCCGTCCGACGAGGAGGCCCGGTTCCTGGCCTCGAGCAGCCGGATGACGTTCACGATGCTGCGCCGCGGCCAGCTGATCGCCGTGCCACCGCCCGACCGGGCAGCGCCGTTCGTGGAACGCGAGGCGCGGCTGACTCCGTCCGGGGACATTCCCGGCCGCCGCGGCATCGTCGGCTCCCCGGAGACGGTGCGGGCCGGCATCGAGGAAGTGGCGGCGGCCTATCAGGCCGATGAGGTGATCGTCGTCACGATCACCTATGACCACGCCGTGCGCCGGCGGTCCTACGAACTGCTGGCCGAGGCCTTCGACCTGCAGCCGCGCGCGCTCGCGGCGACGTTGGCCTAGCCGGTAGCTCGCTCAACTCTCCGATCCGGGGTAGGATCGCTGCCTGGTGCCGCAGTGGGTCTATGACTTCGCCGAGGGCTCGAAGGACATGCGCGAGCTGCTGGGCGGCAAGGGCGCGAACGTCGCGGAGATGACGCGGGTGCTCGGCGCTGAGCGGGTCCCGGCGGGGTTCACGATCACCACCGAGGCGTGCGTCGAGTACATGCGCGCTGACCGGGAGGAGCCCGAGGGCATGGCCGACGAGGTCGCCGAGGCCCTCAAGCGGCTCCAGGAGCTGGCCGGAAAGCAGCTGGGTGATCCCGATGACCCGCTCCTGGTCTCGGTCCGGTCCGGTGCCCGCGAGTCGATGCCGGGGATGCTCGACACCGTGCTCAACCTCGGCCTCAACGACGAGTCGGTGGCCGGACTGGCGAAGACCACCGCCAACGAGCGGTTCGCCTGGGACTCCTACCGGCGGTTCGTGCAGATGTTCGGCAACGTGTCGCGCGGGATCCCGGGCGAGCGCTTCGAGGACGCGATCGCCGCGGCCAAATCCCAGCGCGGCGTGACCGATGACACCGACCTCGACGTCGACGCGCTCGAGGAGCTGACCACCACCTTCAAGGGCATCTACCGCGAGGAGACGGGCGAGGACTTCCCCCAGGATCCCGCCGACCAGCTGCGACTGGCCATCCGGGCGGTGTTCGACTCGTGGGTCGGCAACCGGGCCGTCGAGTATCGCCGTCAGAACCACATCCCCGACGACTGGGGCACCGCCGTCAACGTGCAGCAGATGGTGTTCGGCAACCAGGGCGACACATCGGGCTCAGGGGTGGCGTTCTCACGCGACGAGGTCACGGGCGCGCCCGAGCCGAGCGGTGACTTCCTGCCCAACGCCCAGGGCGAGGACGTCGTCTCCGGCGTGCGCACTCCGCGGGACATCGCCGAGATGGGCGACTGGATGCCCGAGGTCCACGCCGAGCTGATGGAGATCCTGCGCACGCTGGAGCGCCATTACGAGGACATGCAGGACACCGAGTTCACCGTGCAGGAGGGCCGCCTGTACATGCTCCAGACGCGCAACGCCAAGCGGCCGGCCCAGGCCGCGGTGCGGTTCGCGGTGGACGCGGTCAGGGAGGGCCTGCTCAACCGCGAGCAGGCGCTGATGACGATCAACCCCGACGCGCTCGACGCGCTCCTGCACCCCACGTTTGACCCCGAGGCCGAGTTCGACGTGCTCGCCTCCGGCGTCAACGCCTCGCCGGGAGCGGCCAAGGGCACGATCGTGTTCACCGCCGCCGATGCCGTCGCCGCCGCCCAGGAGGGCCGGGATGTGATCCTGGTGCGGCCGTTCACCGACGCCGAGGACGTCGCCGGCTTCCATGCCGCGAAGGGCATCCTCACCAGCGAGGGCGGCAAGGCGTCGCACGCCGCGCTGGTGGCGCGGGGAATGGGCCGGCCGGCGGTGGTCGGCGCTCAGGCGCTGGCGATCGACCTGACGGCCAAGACGGTGAGCGTCAACGGGACGGAGCTGCACGAGGGCGACGCGATCGCGATCGACGGGACCAAGGGGCAGGTGACCACCGCCGACGTGCCGCTGGTGGAGGCGCAGGTCGACGCCAACTTCGAGCAGGTGCTCGCCTGGGCCGACGAGGTGCGGCGAATGGGCGTCCGCGCCAACGCCGACACGCCCGAAGACGCGCGCAAGTCGCGGGAGTTCGGCGCCGAGGGCATCGGGCTGTGCCGCACCGAGCATATGTTCATCGCCGAGGACCGCCAGCCCAAGATGCGGGCGATGATCATGGCCGACGACACCGAGTCGCGCCGGGCGGCGCTGAGCGAGCTGCTCCCCTTGCAGCAGGCCGACTTCGAGGGCCTGTTCGACGCGATGGCCGGCCTGCCGGTGACGGTGCGGCTGCTCGACCCCCCGCTGCACGAGTTCCTCCCCAACGCCGAGGACCTGGCGACGAGCATCGAGCGCGCCCGCAACGAGGACTCCAACGAGCTGCCCCGGCTCGAGCGGCTGCTCGAACGCGTGCACGAGATCTCCGAGGAGAACCCGATGCTCGGCACCCGCGGCGTCCGGCTGGGGATCCTGTATCCCGAGATCTACGAGATGCAGGTCCACGCGATCCTGCGCGCCGCTAAGGCCGCCGCTGAGTCGCCGCACCCGGAGATCATGATCCCGCTCGTCAACTACGAGCACGAGCTCGACATCATGCGCCAGCTCGTGACCCGTATCGGCGACGAGGAGGGGCTGACGATCGGCGAGGACTACACCGTCGGGACAATGATCGAGCTGCCGCGGGCGTGCTTCGTGGCCGACCGCATCGCCCGCTTCGCCGACTTCTTCAGCTTCGGCACCAACGACCTCACCCAGACCGCGCTCGGCTTCTCCCGCGACGACGTCGAGTCCAAGTTCGTCCCCGAGTACCTGAAGCGCAAGATCCTGGACCGCAGCCCGTTCGAGACGATCGACAAGCCCGGCGTCGGCTGGCTCGTCCGGCTCGGCGCCTGGGTGGGCCGCGAGGCCCACCCCGGGCTCAAGCTGGGCATCTGTGGCGAGCACGGCGGGGACCCCGAGTCGATCGTGTTCTTCCACCGCGCCGGACTGGACTACGTGTCCTGCTCGCCCTACCGGGTACCGATCGCGCGGATCGCCGCCGCCCAGGCCTCGATCGATTACCCGATCGGCCGGTGGGACTGACCCGCCGCGGGTCAACCTGACCTGACGGGCGCACCGGTTTCCAGGGGCGAGGGCCTTGAGGATGCTTCGACGCATCTAAGGTCCGGAGGATGAGAGTGATGGTGGGCATCCGCCTGACCGCGCGTCCGCACGGCCGCAACCTCGGTCACGCCCGCGTGTTGAGTGGGAGGTGCCGGTGATCAGGAGAACCACGTGGGCGCGACCGCGCCGGCGGCCGTTCACGCTGGCGCTGGCGGTGACGCTCGTCGTGGTGGCCGCCGGCATCGCCGCCGCGGTGGCCATCCGCTCGTCCACCTCCGCGACGACGCCGCCGGCCGCAGCCCACGCGGCGTCGCCCTCCCCGCCGGGCTCTGACACGACGCGGCGGCCGAACATCGTGTTCGTCCTCACCGACGACCTATCGATCGACCTGCTGCCGTACATGCCCCAGGTCCAGGCGCTCCAGTCCCGGGGTCTCACGTTCGACGATTACTTCGTCTCGGACTCGCTCTGCTGCCCCTCGCGGTCGTCGATCTTCACCGGCGACTTCCCGCACGACACCGGCGTGTTCACCAACGCCGGGCCCGGCGGCGGGGTCAGGGCCTTCTTCAAGCACGGCGACGAGCGCAAGTCGTTCAACCTCACGCTGCAACGAGCCGGGTACCGCACGGCGATGATGGGCAAGTACCTCAACGGCTACCTCGAGGGGCCCCGCCGCTCCCCGCTTGCCCCTTCCTACGTGCCCCCCGGGTGGGACGAATGGGACGTCGCCGGCTGGGGCTACAACGAGTACGACTACAACATCAACCAGGACGGAACGGTCCGCCACTTCGGGCATGGCCGCGACGCCTATCTGACGCGCGTGATCGCCCGGCGGGGGGTCCGGTTCATCAACAGCTCGGCCGACGCCGGCCAGCCCTTCTTCCTGGAGCTGGCGACGTTCTCCCCGCATTTTCCGTACACGCCGGCGCCCCGCGACAAGCACGACTTTCCGGGGCTGCGGGCGCCGCGGCCGCCGAACTTCGACGTGCTGCCCACCGACCCGCCGAGCTGGCTCGCCGGTCGCGGGCCGCTGACCCCCCGGCAGCTGCGCAAGAACGACCGGGCGTTCCGGCGGCGCGCCCAGGCAGTGCAGTCGGTGGACCGGATGATCGCTGCGATCGAGGCGGCGCTCGCCCGGCGCAATCTGGTCAACGACACCTACATCGTGTTCAGCTCGGATAACGGGCTGCACACCGGCGAGTACCGGCTGATGCCCGGCAAGCTGACCGCGTTTGACCCCGACATCCATGTCCCGCTGGTGATCTCCGGGCCCGGCGTCCCCCACGGCGCGCACACCGACGCGATGACCGAGAACGTGGACCTGGCCAGCACGTTTGCCGCAATCGCCCACTCGACGCTGCCCAGCGACGGTCACAGCCTGATGCCGCTGCTCAGCGGCGCGTCTCCCGGCGATTGGCGCAACGCGGTGCTCATCGAGCACCACGGGCCCGCCGACGCCGCCGACGATCCGGATCGCCAGACGTCGATCAGCGGCAACCCGACGACGTACGAGGCGATGCGGACCCCCCGGCTGCTCTACGTCGAGTACTCCGACGGGGAGAAGGAGTTCTATGACCTGCAGACCGACCCGTACGAGCTGCACAACATCGCGTCCGAGCTGAACGCCGGGGAGCTGACGAACCTGCACGACGAGCTGTCAGCGCTCGAGAACTGCCACGGTCCCAGCGCCTGCTGGGCGGCCGGACACGTCGCGAGCACGCCGTAGCCGGCGGGCGAGCAGACCGTAGCCGGCGCGTCCCGCGCGCTAACACGGTAGACATCCGCCTCTAACCAGATCTTCTTACCGAGGCCTTACGGGCCGCCGCGTACGGTGGGCCGTCCTCCCAACTGACCACCGCCCTCCGGCCGGGGAGCTTGGCATCCAAAAAAAGGGGTATCACCTTGCCTTCGTCAATCCCGCTGCGCCGTCGATCCCGCGTCACCCTGGTCATGGCGGTCCTCGCCGCCGCGGCGGCGGTCGGATTCGCGTCGGGACTGTGGTCAGCCTCGGGATCCGCGGCAACGACGGCGGTGGTCGACGTGTTCCCGATTCCGGGCGGCCAGGTGGCCGCGCCGTCGACCCAGATCACCTTCCGCGGCCTCGCGGCGGGCTCGCTGGGCTCGATCGTCGTCACCGGCTCGACGACCGGCGTGCACACCGGCCGGGTGCTTTCGGACTCCGACGGCGACGGTGGCAGCTTCCTGCCCACCAAGCCGTTCCAGGCGGGTGAGAAGGTGACCGTCCAGACGGGCCTGAACATCGCGGGCGCCGCCGGCGGCACGTTCAGCTTCACCGTCGCCACGCCGGGCGGTCGGATCCCCGCGGCCGTGCCGCAGAAGACGCCGCGCGTGGCCGACGACGTCAGCCGCTTCGCGTCGGCTCCGCAGCTGTTCCCGGCCAACCTGAGGGTGACCAAGCGGCCCAGCCGCGCCGAGGGGGGCGACCTGTTCGTCGCTCCCCAGGCCGGTCCGGTGCAGTACGGGCCGGAGATCCTTGGCCCCTACGGCGGCCTCATCTGGTTCAAGACCGTCCCCAAGAACGACAGCGCCACCGATTTCCGGGCCCAGACCTACCGGGGCAAGCCGGTGCTCACCTGGTGGCAGGGCACCGTCAACGGCGGGGTCGGCATCGGCGAGGACGAGATCTACAACAGCTCGTATCAGCCGGTGGCGACGGTGACCGGAACCAACGGGATCCGGTCTGATCTGCACGAGTTCCAGCTCACCTCGGCCAACACGGCGCTCGTGACCGGCTACTTCCCGGTGTTCGTCGACGCCTCCGGCATCAAGAACGGGTCCAAGCACGAGCTGGTGTACGACTCCGTCGCCCAGGAGATCGACATCCCCACCGGTCTCGTGCTCTGGCAGTGGGACAGCCTGGACCACGCCCCGCTGACCGACAGCTACCAGCCGGCGCCAACCACCGGCGGGCACCCCTGGGACTACTTCCACATCAACTCCATCCAGCAGGCACCGGACGGGAGCATCGTCATCTCCTCGCGCAACGACTGGGCGGTCTACGACGTCTCTCACCAGACCGACGCGACCAACTGGACGCTGAATGGCAAGGGATCGAGCTTCAAGATGGGGCCGAACACGGCGTTCGCCTTCCAGCACGATGCCCGCCTGCAGGCCAATGGCGACATCACGATCTTCGACGACGGCGCCGGACCGCCGATCGTGCACAAGCGGTCTCGCGGGATCACCCTCAAGCTCGACACCGTCCACCACACCGCGACCCTGGTGCGCCAGGATGAGCATCAGCCCGGTCTGCTCGCCGAGTTCGAGGGCAGCGTCCAGCCCCAGGCCAACGGCGACGTGATGGTCGGTTGGGGCGGCCAGCCGTACCTCACGGAGTTCAACTCGAGCGGCCGCCCGGTGTTCGACGCACGCTTCGTCGGCGCCAACTCGAGCTATCGGGCGTACCGGTTCCCGTGGACGGGCACCCCGAAGACCAAGCCGTCGGCGGCGGCCCACGTCAGCGGCGCCACGACAACCGTCTACGCGAGTTGGGACGGCGCGACCGCAGTGGCCCGGTGGAGGGTGCTCGGCGGAGCGTCGGCCACGTCGCTCACGCTCGTGGGCAGCGCGGCCAAGGGGGCGTTCGAGACGGCGATCCGCGTCGGGGGCCACGAAGCCTACGTGGCCACCGAGGCGCTCGATGCGCACGGGCACGTCCTCGGCACGTCCAAGCCGGTCAAGGTGCCGTAGCCGTCAGGAGCGATCGGATCAGCCGGCCCGTGGGGGGTCCTCCTCGCGGCCGGCGATCCGAAAAACGGCAGCCACGAAGGGGTAACGGGCGAGAGCTCACCGACCGATTACCGCCCACCCGCCGCGTACAGCGGCCCGCGAGCGCGGCCGCGGCCCGGCGGCTCAGACGGCCAGCGCGGCGGTGAGCTTGGCCAGCACCTGGCCGTAGATCCTGCGCAGCCCCATCGGGGCGAACAGCCCCTCGAAGATCCCGCCGATCCCCCCGGCGCCGTCCCAGGAGCTCTCGATCGTCACCTGCGAGCCGGTCGGCGTGGGATCCACCTTCCAGGTGGTGACAAACGAGGACAGCTGGTCTGATTCCTGGATGCCGCCGGGACTCTCGTGCACGTGGAGCCGGTAGTCCCGCTCCCGGCCACCGGCGGCGAAGTGGTAGGCGTAGACCGTCCCCTCGCCCGTCCCGCCTTGCTCGACCCGATAGGCGGTGTAGTTCTCGGTGAGGATCCGCTCCCGGGAGTCGCGGTAATCACGCAGGAGCTCGACCACACGATCTGGAGCGGCCTGCACTTCGCGGGTGGCCCGGGCGACGACTCTCGACATGCTCCAATTGTGACAGCGGGCGAAGATGGGTAGCGTCCCGGGCGAGATGCTCGCCGTCTACGCCTCCGCGATCGATCCGGATGACCCTCTACGGGGCCTGGAGCTCGGCGAGCGGCCCGATCCCGAGCCCCGGGACGACTGGACGACCGTCACGGTCAGGGCGGCCGCGCTCAACCACCACGACCTGTGGTCACTGCGCGGAGTGGGACTGAGCGAGGACAAGCTGCCGATGATCCTGGGCTGCGACGCCGCGGGCGTGGACGAGGACGGCGCCGAGGTCGTCGTCCACGCCGTGGTCACCAGCGACTCGTGGCGCGGCGACGACACGCTCGACCCGCGCCGCTCGCTGCTGTCCGAGCGCTATCCCGGGACGCTGGCCCAACGGGTGATGGTGCCGAAACGCAACGTGCTGCCCAAGCCGCCGGAGCTGTCGTTCGAGCACGCCGCCTGCCTGCCGACGGCGTGGCTGACCGCCTACCGGATGCTGTTCACCCGCGGCGGCGTGGTGCCGGGGATGACGGTGCTCGTGCAGGGGGCGGCCGGCGGCGTAGCCACCGCGCTCACCGTGCTCGGCAGCGCCGCCGGCGCCCGGGTGTGGGTCACCAGCCGCTCGCAGGCCAAGCGCGACGGGGCGCTGGCCCTGGGCGCCGAGCAGGCATTCGAGTCCGGCGCCCGGCTGCCCGAGCGCGTCGACGCGGTCATGGAGACCGTCGGCAAGGCGACCTGGGGCCATTCGATCCGGTCGCTGAAGCCCGGCGGGACGCTGGTTGTCTCCGGGGCGACCTCGGGCGACGCTCCGCCGGCCGAGCTGACCCGGGTGTTCTTCCTGCAGCTGTCGGTCATCGGCTCGACGATGGGCACCCGCGACGAGCTCGAGCGGCTCATCCGGTTCTGCCTGGAGCGTGACATCCGCCCCACCGTTCATCGGACGATGCCGCTCGCCGAGGCCCGCGACGGGTTCCGCGAGCTGCTCGAGGGCGACGTCGTCGGCAAGATCGTCTTCACGACATAGCCCGACGCCCGGGCCGGCCGGCCGGGCCGTGCGGGATTGTGCAGCTGTGGGCTGCCCTTTATCGCACGGCCAGTCTCAGAAGACGATGAGCGCCCGCCCGCGCAGGCCGCCGGCCGCCATCAGCCGGTGCGCCTCGGCGGCCTCCTCGGGCCCGAAGCGCTCGGCGACGCGCAGCTGGATCCGTCCGGCGGACGCCAGCTCCCGCAGGCGCTCGAGCCATTCGGTGACCTGCATGACCTCGCGGACCATGACAGCGTGGACCGCGATCCCCCGGTCCGGCGGGCTGCCGTCCCAGCCGCGGACCACGGCGAGGCCACCGCCGTCGCGGATCGCCCCGAACGCCGCAGCGTTGAGCACCGCCGTGTCGAAGACGGCCGCGACCCCGCCGGGCGCCACCGCCCGCACCGCGGCGCCGAAGTCCGCTGACCGGGGCACGATCACATCGGCGCCGAACGAGCGCACGAGCTGCTCGTCAGCGGGCTTGGCGTCGGCGATGACCCGCAGCCCCTGCTCCCGGGCGAGCGGGATGACATAGGAGCCGAGCAGGCCCGCCGCGCCGCTCACCGCGAGCGTGTCACCCGCGGCCAGCCCGAGCATCTCCAGCCCGCGCATCGCCGTCATGCCGTTCATCGGCAGCGTCGCCGCCTGCTCGAGACCGGCGCCGTCGGGGATCGCCACCACCGACACGGCCGGCGCCACCAGCAGTTGCGCTTGGGCACCGCCGTCCGCGCGCCGCGGCGAGACGACGGCCATCACCGCGTCGCCGACGGCCAGCCGATCCACGCCCGGACCGACCGCCTCGATCGTGCCCGCAGCGTCCATGCCCGGCGTCCACGGCGGCGGCAGATCCTGGGCACCGGCAGCCCGCAGGCCGAGGTCAGTCGGGTTGACGGCGGCGGCGGCCACATCGATCCGCACCTCGCCGGCGCCGGGCTCGCGGACCGGACGGTCGATGACCTCCAGGACCTCCGGACCACCGGGATGGGGGATGCCGACCGCGCGCGCCACGGCGTCGAGGCTAGCGAGGCCCCGGCGGGGCGCCGGCGGCCTCGCGCTCGAGATCGAGCTCGGTGCGCACGCCGAGCGCGTTGAGAGCGTCGTTGGCCCGCTCGAGGTTGGGCGCATCGGCGACGGCCCGCGCCAGCCGGCCGACGGCGTCGATCGTCACCGCCACATCGAGGAACGTCGTCTGGGCGGCCAGGCTGGTCAGCTCGAACCGGCGCGCGCCGCCGCGGATTGTCACCGTCCCACTCGCCCCGCGAAACGCCCGCACCGCCTGGGCGCTCGCCTCGGTCGGCACGTACTCCAGGGACTCCTCGAGTCGCGCCGCCACCGGCTCGGTCAGGCCGCGCACGCCGCACAGGCCGCCCGCAACGGCCACCCGGGCGATCCGGTCGCAGACCTCGCCGGCCGTCAGCTCCGAGTCGCATCCGATCCCGAAGATCCCGAGCAGCACCGGCACCCCAGCCCGATCGAGCATCCCCGCGGCGGCGAGCATCAGCGCGTCGCACAGCGGGCTGCGCAGTCCCGGTTCATCGCCCTGGGCGAGCACGTCGCCGCCGACGTCGATGAACACGAGCAGGTCGCGGCGCAGCGCCGTCACCGCTCGCCGCAGCCCCTCGGCGACGGCGGCGGCGCCGGCGTCGATGGCGATCAGCACCGTCGGACGGTCGAGGAACGCCGCCATCCGCGACTCGGCGAAGTGGACGTCGCGGCCCCGGACCCGGGTCCGGGGACCGGCCAGCATCACCTCCGGTGCGAGCTCCCAGGCGCCCTCGATCTCGTCGACCCGGCGCGGACCGGGAACCGGATCGATCGGCCGCCGCTCCCAGGTGAGGCCGCCGACGAGGGGCTCGGCGTCGTCGTAGCGCCGCATCGCCTCGGCGGTGGCCAGGGCCCCGACGACATCTCCCCCGCCCCCCATCCCGATCACCAGCGGGCGGCGGGAGGCGCGCAGGATCGCCTCGGCGTCAGGGCTCACGTGAACCCTCAGGCGCCATCGTCGGCTCCGAGCCGGATCGACGCGTGCAGCTCGCCGTCCTCGCCGACGATCCACCGATAGTCACCGTCGCTGACCACCCGCTTGGATCCCGGCTGGGCGGGCGTCCGGTACTCGATCTCGACGTCGAGCGCCTCGGGGTCGGGGTGGGCGCCGGTGAGGAGCTCCTCCTCGAGCGGCTGCCAGTACACGGCGTTGTTGACGTGATCGGCGATATCGCAATCGGTGGCGCGAAACGTCCACCGCGTGCCCCCGGTCACCTGCGCCGGGACGGGGTGGCGCAGCCGCGCGCTCACGCGCCGTGACGGGACCGCGCCGCCATAGGTGCGCAACTCGGCCGCGGTCAGCGTCGACGGACGCC
>DATCFW010000088.1:0-18753 GCA_036509295.1 Solirubrobacteraceae bacterium
GCCTCGCGCGGGAAGTGCTCGGCGAGCGCGTCGAGCATCACGTCACGGCGCCGGCGGTAGATCTCCAGCAGCGACCGCACGTACTCGTCCCACGGACCGGATTCGAAGTAGGCGCTGACGAAATACTGCGAGATCGACGACGAGCACAGGTCGGTCCCCGCCTTACCGGCCTGCATCTTCGCCAGGATCGGCGCCGGCGCGACCGCCCAGCCGAGCCGCAGGCCGGGGGAGAGGATCTTGGAGAACGTGCCGGCGTAGATGACGAACTCGTCGTCGAGCGAGTGCAGCGTCGGCAGCGCCTCACCCTCGTAGCGCAGCAGGCCATAGGGGTTGTCCTCGAGCACGATCAGCTCGCGCTCGCCGGCGATCTGCACGAGTTCGCGGCGGCGGTCCAGGGACATCGTCACCCCGGCGGGGTTGTGGAAGTTGGGGACGGTGTAGATGAACTTCGGCCGCCGTCCGGTGCGTTCCAATTCGTCGAGCGTCTCGCGCAGCTCGTCGATCCGCATGCCGTCGCGATCCATCGTGATCTGGACGACGTCGGCCTGGTAGGAGTGGAAGGTCGGGATCGCGCCCGGGTATGTCGGGGCCTCGGCGATGACCACGTCGCCCGGGTCCACCAGCGTCTTGCACACGAGATCGATCACCTGCTGACCGCCGGTGGTGACGAGCAGCTCGCCGGTGTCGATCTCCATTCCCTCCGCGGCCATCACCTGGGTGATGCACTCCTTGACCCGGTGAAGGCCCTCGGTCGGCCCGTACTGAAGCGCCCGCGCGCACGACTCGCTGGCGACCGTGCTCATCAACGCCGCATACGAGTCGGCCGGGAAGGTGGAGGTGTCGGGGAGGCCGCCGGCGAGGGAGATCACGTCGTCGCGCTCGGTGAGCGCCATCAGGTCGCGCATCGCCGATGAGCGCATCACCGTGGTGCGCTGCGCGAACAGGGCCGCGTAGCGCTCGATGTCGCGTGCTGTCGAGCGGCGGGGGCGGGTCAGTGCGGTGTCCGAGCCGTGATCGGAGCGCGGGCCGAAAGACCGATCCCGCTCACCTTTCACGCTGCCCTCTCGTCTATCGTCACGACTGGTCACGGTACAGCACGGTGCATCTCGCCTTTGACATCTTCCAGGGGATCGGCGTCGCCGCGGCAGTGGGGATGCGTCCCTTTCTGCCGGCGCTCGTCGTCGCCGCGCTCGCCGCCGGGGATATCCAGATCGACTTCGCGCACTCCTCGTACTCTTTCCTGCAGGGCGGCCCATTCCTGCTCGTCATGGTCATCGGCGTGGCGCTGCTGGCGCTGATCGAGCGGCAGGTGGCGCGCGACGCGCTCGAGGTCCGCTACGTGACGATCACCCTGGCCGCCGCCAGCCTGGTGATCGGCGCGCTGTTGTTCGCCGGCGCGCTCGCCCAGGATCGCTATGCCGTCTGGCCGGGCCTGATCGCCGGCGTCGTCTGTGCCGCGATCGGCGTCGTCGCCACCCGCCCGCTGCTGCAGCGCGTGCGGACGCGGCTCGATGCGCAGGCGGCCGGGGCGCTGCCGATCTTCGCCGAGGCGGCCGCGGTGCTGTCAGCGGTGCTGTCAGTGCTGCTGCCACCGGTCGGGCTGGTGGTGCTGGCGCTGCTGCTCTGGCTGCTGTATGCCGGCCGCGGGCGGGGCGAGCAGAAGTACGCCGGCCTGCGAATCCTCCGGTGATCCGCCGCCCGCGGTGAGGCGCCCGCCGTGAGCGAGCCCAACGGCACGCCCCCCAAGAAGCTGGTGCTGGTCGTCGTCGACGCGATGAAGCCGGCGATGCTCGAGCGAGTGATCGCCGCCGGCAAGGCGCCGGCGATGGCGCGGATCCGGAACGAGGGCGTGTACGTCGGTGACTGCGCCGCGGCATTCCCGTCGGTGACGCCGGTGTGCGCGGCGACGATCACCACCGGGGTCGGCCCGGACCAACACTTCATCCCGAGCATGAACTGGTATCACCGGGACGAGGTGCGTTACGTCGAGTACGGCTCGAGCTTCTCGGCGTCGCGGCAGTTCGGCGTGCTGCGCTCGCTGACCGACACGGTGTACCGGATGAACGCCGAGCACCTGTCCCGGGACGTCGAGACGGTGTTCGAGTCTCTCGACGACGCGGAGGTGCGGACCGCCGGCACGACGTACCTGATCTACCGCGGGCGCCACGAGCACGAGGTCTCCAACGAGTCGGCGCTGGCGCGAATCGCGACCTCCACGTTCTTCCGCCGCACGATCGAGGGTCCCCGGGAGCTGTTCTACGCCGACCTGTATGCCTCGCGCCGCACCGGTTGCCGCGGGCAGCTCGGGCTCCCGGGCGCGCGTGATCAGCACACCGGGTGCGTGGGCTCCTACCTCATCGAGCACGACCTGTTCGACTTCATGCTGTATTCGCTGCCCGACAACGATGCCTTCTCGCACCGCAACGGCCCGCATGCGCAGGTGACCTCGCTCGCTGCGGCGGACCGCCAGCTCGAGCGGCTGATGCACGCCGCCGGTGGTCCCGACGAGTTCCTCGAGCAGTACGCCGTGATCATCTGCTCCGACCACTCGCAGGCGCCCGTCGAGCAGCGGATCCGGCTCGATCTGGCGTTCACCGACTTCGACGTCGCGCGTCCGAGCCCGTCGCGGTCGGCGGCAGCCGAGCTGGCGCTCAGCCCGGCACAGCGCTCGGCGATGATCTATGCGCTGGACCCTGACAAGGCACCCGACTCGTGTGCCCGCGCCCGTGACATCGCCGCCGGGGTCGAGGGGGTGGACCTCACGATGTGGCTCCAGAACGGCAAGGCGGTCATCCGCAGCCGCCGTGGCGAGCTGCGCTTCACGTCGGGCGGTGAGCTCTCCGACACGCGCGGCGAGCGGTGGAGCGTCGAGGGGGACCTTGGGGTGCTCCGCGCCGAGGTCCAGGACGGGCGCGTCCTGTGCACCGAGTATCCCGATGCGCTGGGACGGGTCTGGTCGGCGCTGCACTGCCCCACCGCCGGTGACATTCTGCTGTCCGCCGCGCCCGGCTACGAGTTCGTCGACTGGGGCGGATCTGACCATGTCGGTGGCGGATCGCATGGCTCGCTGCACCGTTCTGACTCGCTCGGCGTGTTGCTGTGGTGCGGCACCGGACCGGACTCCAGCGCGGCCCGGGATCAGTGGTCGCTGCGGGACATCGCGCCCATGGTGCGCGGACATTTCGGTTTAGGATCCGCGCCGGCGGCCAATCAGGATGCTTCTACGCATCCTTAGCACGGCGTTAGCAACTGCCGTCTCTTAGCGCTAATCAACAATCCGTGGCTACATTTGCCTGATGTCCACCGAAGAGCTCAGCGCCGGGGTTGTCGAGCTGCCGTTTCACCATCGCGTCCGCATCGGCATCCGCAAGGGCGACAACTGGCTGCAGCTGATCCGGTTCGCTGGAGTCGGGGCGAGCGGCTACGCCGTCAACCTTTTGGTGTTCGCGGCGTGCGTGCACGGGCTCCGGATCAACTATCAGGTCGCGTCGCCGATCGCGTACTTCATCGCGACCACCAACAACTTCTGGTGGAACCGCCACTGGACCTTCGGCCACAAGCGGGACGCCCATCCGGCACAGCAGGCGTGGAAGTTCTACGCCGTGTCGCTGGTGTCATTCGGCTTCAACTACGTCATCCTCGTCTCGCTGGTCCGCACGACGAACATGGAGAAGGTGCTCGCCCAGGCGATCGCCAACGCGGCGGCGACGCCGATCAACTTCCTCGGGCAGAAGCTCTGGAGCTTCCGGGCCTGAGACCGATGCGGGCGCTGCGAGCGCTCCTGGTTCTCGCGTTGACCACGGTGGCGACCGCCGGTCTGGCGATGCCCGGTCCAGCGCGTGCCGCCACCACCACCACGGCGACCAGCACCACCACCACCACGGCGACCAGCACCACCACCACCACGGCGCCCAGCACCACCACCACCACGGCGCCCAGCACCACCACGACCGCGGCGTCCAGCACCACCGCCAGCACCACCGCGGCGGCCAGCACCACCACCACTGCGGCGCCCGGCACGCCGGTCCTGGTCAGCTCGATGACGACCCCACCGAGCGGGTACCGCCTCACCGCGGCCACCGTGCTCCGCATCGCGTCGCGCGATCTGCGCGTCCGGGCCGAACTGGCGCGCCATCGCCACGCGACGCCGTACGCGTACACCAAGGGAGCGCCCACGTGGCAGGTCAGCTGGTTCTCGGACACCAAGCCCCAGCACGAGTTGCTCCAGGTCTACGTGGACGACAACACCGCCGCGGTCACCCAGGCGTGGACCGGCTTTCAGGTGCCCTGGACGATGGCCCGCGGCTACCCTGGCGCGTTCGGGCGCCGGGTCAACGCGTGGTACCTGTGGCTCCCCCTGTGCGGGCTGTTCGTCGCACCGTTCATCCCGTGGCGGCGCCGCCCGACCCTGCTGCACCTCGACCTGTTGATGCTGCTCGGGTTCTCGATCTCGCTGGCGTTCTTCAACCACGCCCAGATCGGACTCTCGGTCCCGCTCGTCTATCCGTTCCTCATTTATCTCCTCGTGCGCATGTTGCTGCTCGCCAACGGCCGCGGCCTGCCGCGGGCTCCGGTACGCACGATCGTCCCCGAGTCCTGGCTGGCGGTCGCGACGGTGTTCCTGATGGCGTTCCGGATTGGCCTCAACGTGCTCAACTCCAACGTGATCGACGTCGGCTACGCCGGGGTCATCGGCGCCGACAAGCTCATCCACGGCACGCCGCTGTATGGCAACTGGCCCCACGACAACATGTACGGCGACACGTACGGGACGGTCAGCTACCTGATGTACGTCCCGTTCCGTCTCATCTTCGGCTGGAGCGGCACGTGGGATTCGCTGCCCGCTGCGCACGCGGCGGCGATCTTCTTCGATCTGCTCACGATGGGCGGGCTGTACCTGCTCGGCCGTCGGCTGAAGGGCAATGCGCTCGGGATCCTCCTCGCCTACCTGTGGGCGGCGTATCCGTTCACGCTCTACGCACTGAACTCAAACACGAATGACAGCCTCGTCGCGGCTGCCGTCGTGTTCTCGCTGCTGGCGATCACGTCGGCGCCGCGCCGGGGGGTGATGGCGCTGCTCGCCGGAATGACGAAGTTCGCGCCGTTCGCGCTGGCGCCGCTGCTCATGCGGGGGACCGACGAGCGACCACGCACGCGATCGCTGGTCGCCTTCCTGGTGGCGTTCGCGGTGGCGGCCGTCGTCGTCATGCTGCCGGTCCTGCTCAAGCACAACCTGACCGCGTTCTGGGACGACTCGGTCCGGTATCAGTCAGACCGTGTCACGCCGTTCTCGGTCTGGGGACTGTGGGGCGGCCTCGGCGCGGTCCAGCACCTGCTCCAGGGAGCGGTGATCGCGCTCGCGCTCGGCGTCGGCCTCCTACCGGGCCGCCGCACGCTGATCGACGTCGCGGCGCTCGGCGCGGCCGTCCTCATCGCGCTGCAGCTCACCCTCAACTACTGGCTGTATCCGTACATCGTCTGGTTCTACCCGCTCGTCATCGTCGCCCTGCTGGCCAGCCATCCTGATCGTGACCAGCGGCCGCTGCACGCCTGGCCCGATGTGGCGACATCGGACGCCGGTCCCGCCCGGATCCACATCGCGTCCGGATAAGTCGTGCTGCTCCCGCCGCCGCGCGCCCGCTACGGCCGGACCGGGGCGGCCGGTTCCAGGATCTGCTCGATCGACGCCGCTCGCCGCGGCTCGTCGGTGGTGGTGATGAGGACCGCGTTCAGCCACGGATCCTCGGTGGACGTCTCGAACCGCACGGGCATCTTGGTCGCCATCGACTCGATCGCCTGCTCGCGCTTGACCCCGATCACCCCGCCGCGCGGGCCGGTCATGCCGACGTCGGTGATGTAGGCGGTGCCCTGGGGCAGCACCCGGGCGTCGGCGGTGGGTATGTGAGTGTGGGTCCCCACCACCGCGGTCACCCGGCCGTCCAGGTGCCAGCCCATGCCGACCTTCTCACTCGTCGCCTCGGCATGCATGTCAACGAGGATGTGGTCGGCCTGATCGCGGAGCGCGTGCACCGCCGCGTCGGCCTCGGCGAACACCGGCCGCCCGGCGTCCATGAACAGGTTGCCCGACAGCGACACCACCCCGAGCGACACGCCGTCTCGGGTCACGACGCACCAGCCGTGGCCCGGCTGGCTGCGCAGGAAGTTGGCCGGGCGCAGGATCTCGCGCCGCTCGTCGAGGTAGGCGTAGATCTCGCGTTGACGGTACGTGTGGTTGCCGAGCGTGATGACGTCGACGCCGGCGGCGAACAGCTGATCGGCGATCCGCGGGGTGATCCCCAGCCCGCCGGCCACGTTCTCGCCGTTGACGACGACGAAGTCGGGCGCCCACCGCTCGCGCAATGAGGGGAGCAATCCGAGCAGCGTCCGCTTGCCCAGGCCGCCGACGAGGTCGCCGGCGAACAGGATCTTCACCGGGTGATCCATGGTGGCGGCGCTCATACTGTCACGAGTATGCGTGCATGGGCTCGATTGCGCACCGCTCCCCGGCGAGCGCCCGACGGTGAACCCGACCTGGCGGCGGTCACCGCGGGAGGCCCCCCGGCGCCGGATCTCGACACGAGCGATCGATCGCCTGAGCTGACGCCGCCGGCGCGGCCGGCCACGGCGGTCGTCGTTCCCCGCTGGATCCAACTCGTGCTGCTGCCGGTTGGGCTCCTCGCCTTGTGGGCGCTGGCGCGGGCCGCCGGCACGGTGCTGCTCATCCTCATCGTCGCCGGCGTGGTCGCGCTCATCCTGGCGCCGACGGTGCGGTTGCTCGAGCGGATGCTGCCACGCGGACTGGCGATCCTGCTCGTGTACGTCGCCTGCTTCGCGGTGGTCGCCGGCATCGGCGTGCTGCTGGCCAGCCCGGTGACCAGCCAGATCAGCCGCCTCCAGCACAACACGCCGCACATCGTCGCCAACGCCAACAAGGAGCTGGACAGCATCCAGCGATGGCTCGACGCCCGCGGCATCAACGTCCACATCAAGGCCCAGGGCCAGTCGGCCCTCGACACGCTGCAAAAGGACGTGCTCAAGCGCAGCGGGGACATCGTCTCCTTCTCGCGCGATCTGCTCTCCGGCGTCGTCACGATCGGCGTCGATCTCGTGCTCGTGCTCGTGCTGTCGGTGTACTTGCTCGTCTACGGACGCCAGATCGGCGAGCTGGTGCGCGGGCTCATGCCGCCCGGTGACGGCACTCCCGAGGACGACTACCCGCTGCTCGTCCAGCAGGCGGTCTCGGGCTACGTCCGCGGGCAGCTCCTGTTCAGCCTCGTGATGGGCGCGAGCGCGACGATCGCGCTCGAGATCCTCGGGCTGCTGGGGATCTTCCCCGCCGGCAAGGACTACGCCGTCTTCTTCGGCGCCTTCTACGGGCTGATGGAGTTCGTCCCCTACATCGGCCCGATCATCGGCCCGATCCCGGCGCTGCTGGTGGCCCTGTTCCAGAATCCGATCAGCGCCGTCTGGCTGATCATCCTGTTCGTCGCGCTCCAGCAGCTCGAGGGTCATGTCGTCGCGCCGCAGGTGTTCCGCATCTCGCTCCGGATCAACCCGATCATCATCATCTTGGCGTTGCTGATCGGCTATCAGCTCTACGGGGTGCCGGGCTCGCTGGTGGCGCTGCCGGTGATCGCCGTCATCCGCCAAACGGCGCTGTACCTACGCCGCCACCTCGTGCTCGAGCCGTGGGGCACGGGCGGCGTGGGGCTCGGCGTGCTGGGACGGGGGGCCGAACCCGGGGGCGAACCCGGCCCCGAACCCGACCCCGGCCCCGGCCCCGACCCGGGCCGGAAATCCGGCCCCGAACCGGATCGATGTCCGGAGTGCGGAATGCCGGCCGGCACCGACGACATTCACTGCCGGGCCTGCGGAGCGTCGCTGGAGCCGCGGGTGACGAGCCCCCGGTAGCCTGACCGCGGTGTCGACCGCCGCCGACGAGGGAAACGGTCCCGCCCGCCCATCCGCCCGCCCATCCACCCGGCCGCCCGCGCCCCCGCTGGCGGTCCGCTCGCTGACCAAGCGCTTCGGCGCGCGAGCGGCGCTGCAGTCGGTGAGCTTCGAGCTGGAGTCCGGCGAGCTCGTCGGCATTATCGGGCCCAACGGCGCGGGCAAGACGACGCTCCTGTCGATCCTCGCCGGGGTCGTCGCCCCCGACGAGGGCGAGGTGACGGTGGCCGGCCGCGATGCCGGCTGGGTTCCGCAGCAGCCGGCGCTGTACTCCAAGCTGTCGGTGACCGAGAACCTCCGGCTGTTCGCGCGGCTGGAGAAGGTCGCCGACCCGGATGCCGCCGTGGCGCGGATGCTCGCCCAGACCGGGCTCGAGGACCGCGCGCAGGACGAGGTCAGCCAGCTGTCGGGCGGCAACCAGCAGCGCGTCAACATCGCCATCGGCCTGCTGTCAGAGCCGGCGCTGCTGCTGCTCGACGAGCCGTCGGCCGCGCTTGACCCTCGCCAGCGGGAGCGGCTGTGGGAGTTCATCTCGGCGCTGGGCACGACGGTGGTGTTCTCGACCCACGACGTCGGCGAGGTCGAGCGCTACGCCAACCGGGTGCTGTTGCTGGCCGACGGCGAGCTGCTGTTCACCGGCACCCCGGCGCAGCTCGAGCGCGCCGTCGGCGGCGATCCGCGGGACCTCGAGGCCGCGCTCGTCGCGTTCCTGCATCAGCGGGGCCACTGAGTGGCCCCCGCCAGTGACACCATTGGGCCCGGAGCCGGCCCGCCATGCGCTGGCTGCTGATCAAGGATCTGCAGATCCTGCGGCGCTCTCCGCTGCTCGTCGGCCTGCTCGTCGTCTACCCGATCGCGGTCGCGCTGATGATCGGGTTCGCGCTCTCCAGCCCCCCCGGAAAGCCGAAGGTGGCCTTCTACAACGAGGTGGCGCCCGGTCAAGGCACGATCCGCATCGGCAGCCAGCGGCTCAACGTCGCCGGCTACGCGTCGGATCTGCTGCGCTCGATCCAGCCGATCAGAGTTCACTCCCAGGCCGCGGCGATCGCCGCCGTCCGTGACGGGCAGGCGCTGGCGGCGGTTGTCATCCCGTCTGACCTTCCGCAGCAGATCGAGAGCCTCGTCACTCAGGGGTTCGGCAGCCCGACGGTCCAGCTGTATCTCAACACCCGGGATCCGCTCGAACGCCAGTACGTCGACCAGGTGATCCAGAGTCGGATCAACCAGGTCGAGCAGGATGTCTCCAAACAGGTGCTGCACGTGGCCGTGAGCGATCTCCAGGAGGTGCTCAACGGCGGCACGGTCCAGATCCTCGGCCAGAACGTGCCGCTGCTGGGGCTGCGCAACGCCCGCACGATCATCGCCGGGACGATCGCGTCGCTGCCGGCGGCCTCGCCGCTGCGGGTGGCGCTGCGGCAGGTGGTGAGCTTCGCCGACCTGGCGATCCAGGGGCTCGGGTTCGCCAAGCCGGTGCTGGGCTCGATCGGCACTCCGCTCACCGTCGATGAAACCCAGCTCGCCGGTGCCACCACGCCGACTGACGCCTACGCGGCGGCGATCGCGGTGATCGTCTCGCTGATGTTCGTGACGATGCTGCTGGCGGCGGGCATGCTCGCCCTGGAGCGCTCCGAGAACGCGTACGGGCGCCTCATCCGTGGCCTGATCACCCCTGGGCGTCTGCTGTGGGAGAAGATCATCCTCGCCGGCGGCTGCGCCACGGCGGTCACCCTGGTGATGGCGGCGTTCATGTCGCTGTTCGTCCACCTGGACTGGGGACGATTCGAGCTGTGGGTCGCGGCGCTGGCGCTCGGCGGCCTGGCGTTCGGCGCGCTCGGCGTGGCGATCGGCGCGGTCGCCCGGGAGGTGAGCGCCGCGTCGCTGATGGCGTTCCTGGTGTCCCTGCCAATCGCGTTCGTCGCCCTCGTGCCGGCCAGCGCGGTATCGGGCACGGTCAAGGTGGTGCTCGACGTGATCGCCTTCCTGTTCCCGTTCAAGCCCGCACTGGAGGCGGCGTCCAACGCCTTCAGCGCCACCGCTCCGGGCATCGGCCTACCGCTGCTGCATCTCGCGCTGCTCGCGGCCGCCTTCGCGTCGCTGGCGGCCGTCGCCATGCGCCGGTTCACCGCTCGTTGAATCCAGGCTGAGCCCGATTCGCCGCGAGCGCGGTGGCGTCGAGCTCGCGCCGGGTCGCGATGTTCAGCTTGCGGTAGACAGCGCCGAGGTGGTGCTTGACCGTCTTGGTGGTGATCACGAGCTCGGCGGCGATCTCGTTGTTCGTGAGCCCGCGCGACGCCAGGCGCGCGACGCGCAGCTCGCTCGGCGTGAGCGATGGCACCCCGCTGAGCCACGGGCCGCGCGGGCGCGCGCCCGCGATGTGCAGCTCGCTCGTGATGTCCGCGGCCAGCCCCGCGGCGCCGCAGCGACTGGCGCGGTCCAGAGCGTCGCGCAGCCGAGCGCGGGCGGCGTGGACGTGTCCGGAGCGCCGCAGCGCCGCGCCCAGATCGGCGAGAGCCCGGGCCCGCTCGAGCGTGGCCGGCGAGTCGGTCAGCACGTCGATCGCCTCCTCCAGCAGCCGGATCGTTCGGTCCCCGGTGCTGAGTTGGGCCTGCGCGCGCAGCGCGACGCCGACGCCCCGCGGGATTCCGGCGCGACGGGCGAGGGCGAGCTCCTGCGCCAGCAGCTCATCGGCCTCGTCGCGCCCCTCCGGCCCGAGCGCGAGCGCGAGCGTCGAGCGCCACGGCTCGACGACCGGGTTCGCGGCCCCCATCTGGCTCATATGCGTGCCGCACGCCCGCAGGTCGGCGATCGCCGTGGCCCGGTCCCCGCCGGCCAGGCGCACGGTGCCACGAACGCCGAGCAACGTCGCCGCGGCCGGATTGGCGAACTCCAGCGCCCCGGGCGGAACGGACTCCAGGACGGCGGTGGTGTCGGCGAGCCGCCCCTGATCGGCCAGCGCCTGGCCGAGGTAGCCGCACACGAACGGGAGCGTGAAATGCAGCTCGTGCTCGCGCGCGATGGTGAGCGCGTCGCGCAGGTCGCGCTCGGCCTCGACCAGTGCCCCGCGCCGCAGGGCGACGAGTCCGCGGTGAGTGCTTCCGGCCACCGCCCCGAGCACGAGGCCGCGCCGTCGCGCGTCCTCGCACACCGCCTCCGCCAGCGTCTGGGCGGCCGGCAGGTCGTCCACGAACACCAGGGCGTCGACCCCGTGCACCGCGAGCATCGAGTCGGCGCTGTGCTCGGCCAGGAAGCGGGGGCCGTCGAGCCCGTCGGCGACGAGTCCCGGCACCTCGTCACACCGCTCGCCGCGCAGCGCGAGGACCAGGGCCACCAGGAGCAGGAGCGGGCGCGCGCCGGGCGCGCTGGTCGCGAGGGCCTCGACCCGCTGCAGCTCGCCGCTGTCAGGCCCGGCATCGTGCTCGATCAGTCCGAGCGCGAACCGCATCTCGAGCGCGAGGGCGGTGTCGGGCTCACGGTCCCCCAGCTCGTTGCGGAGCGCGTGGATCAAGCGCAGCGCCTCGCGCCAGCGTCCGCCGAACGTCATCCCGTCGAACAGGTCGACGCCGATCCGCGCCCGGGTGACCGGATCGGTGGCGCGGTCCAGTGCGCTGCGGAGGTGCTCCTCTCCCGCCGGCGCGCGGGCCAGCAGCTCGGCCCGACCGAGGGCGTGGAGCACCTCGATGCGCTCGCCGGCCGGCGGTGGCTCTGCGTAGGCTCGGCCGAGGTAGACGGCGGCGGTGTCGGGTGCGCCGCGGCGCAGCGCGACCGTCGCGGCATCCCGCAGCCGGCGGACCGTCTCAACGCTCCCGACCGGGTCGGTGCGGAGCAGGTGGGCGGCGATCGCCTCCGGATCGGCGTCCTCGCCGGCCAGTCGTCCGGCGGCGGTGGCGTGGAGCTGGGCGCGCGCCCCCGGCGCGAGATCGCCCTCGATCGCCGAGCGGACGAGCGGGTGCACGAACGCCAGTGGGCGCGACGCGACCATCAGGTCGGCCGCGGCGAGCCGGTCCGCGGCCGGGCTGGCGCGCTCGGGGGCGAGGCCGGCCAGGGCGGCGACCCGGTGCAGCGGGGCGCCGTCGCCGAGCACGGCGAGCGCCTTCGCCACCGCGACGGCATCGGGATCCAAGCGAGACAGGCGGCCGCGGATCGAACGGGCGATCGTGCCGGGCACCCGCTGGGTCAAGCGGGCCACGGCGTCGGGGGGATCCGCGTCGCCGAGGTCGAGCGCCGCGATCAGCTCGGACACGGCGAACGCGTTCCCGGCGGTGGCCCGCACGCACCCGGCGACGAGCGCCGGCTCCGGCGAGCGGCCCAATCGCGCCCCCAGCAGTGCCCCCACCGCCGCTTCGCTGAGCGGCGGCAGCGCCCACAGGTCCACGCGGGGATCGGCCAGCACCCGGTCCAGCGGTCCGTGCATGTTTCGCGCCGCGGTCTCGCGTACCGCAAGCACGACGAGCACGGGGAGCTGATCGACGCGCCCGCGCAGATAGTCGAGCCAGCGCAGCGTCGGCGCATCGAGCCAGTGGGCATCGTCGATCAGCAGCGCGACCATACCCGCGGCGGACAGCGCGCGCAGGACGGCGGTGAGTCCGTCGAGGGCGGCGAATGCGGGCGGAGGTGAGACCGCGGTGTCGCTCGGCGCGAGCACCGGGAGCGCCGCCCGCCCGCCTCCGTTGCTGGCGATCGCCGCCGCGGAGCCGGGTCCGGACAGCAGCTGGCGGGCGCCGCCGAAGGCGAAGTCGCGCTCCAGCTCGGTGGCGCGGGCGACGCGCACGTCGACCCCGGCGGCCTGCGCCCGCGTCTCCAGGGCGCCGAGCAGCGCGGTCTTCCCCGCGCCGGCGGGGCCTTCGATCGCCACCATCGCCCCTCGGCCGGTCGCGGCGAGCGCGAAGGCGGCCTCGCCGCGCGCCAGCTCCGCCTCGCGCTCGAGGAGTGCCCGTCCCTCCGGCATCTGCGCCGCGCGGCTCATGGCGCACAGCCTAACCAGACGCTCACACGGGCCCAGCCAAAGCTCGGACCGGTGCTCGCAAAAGATGGGACCCCTCGTCCGATGACGGCCCCGCCGGCACCTGTGAGCCTGCCCGACCATGAACACATCCACACGCGGGGTCTCGCCGATGAACACGGATGCCATCGGGCGCGACGATTGGATCTTCGGCGGCGCGGGGCTGCTGCTGGTGATCGACCTGCTCTTCCTGCCCTGGTTCAGCATCTCCGCCGGACCGTTCTCAGCGAGCCTGAGCGCGAGCGACTCGCCCGATGGCTGGCTGGGGATCCTCGCCGTGCTGGTGATCCTCGCGACGATCGCCGACCTGGCGATCGAGCGGTTCTCACCCCAGACGCGGGTGCCCGCGTTCCGGGACAGCCGCGCCCAGACCCGCCTGCTGCTCGCATCCGTCGCGGCGCTGCTGGTCGCCCTGAAGTTCCTGTTCCACATTCACTTCAGCCTGTTCGGGCTGGGGTTCTGGGGCGCGATCGTGCTGTCCGGGGCGCTCGTGTTCCTCGCGCTGCGGGCTCGCAGCACGGCGGACCGTGCATGACCGAACGCCGGCGCCGGAGGGGGCTGACGCAGATGCGGGGGTCGGGGCCCCGGTCGCCGGCATGGATCGCCGTGCTGGTGTGCGCGATCGTGGCCGTGCTGCCGGCGGCGGCCGCGGCACGGCAGATCTACCGCAGCCCGGGGTATCGCTGGAACCACAAGCTGCCCAAGGTGGCGCCGGTTATTCCCGGGAAGCTGATCAAGCTCGGTGACGGGCAGTACCCGCACGTCGTCGTCGACGCTGCCGGCACCGGTCAGATCGCCTACAGCTCCGGCGTCATCCAGAATTTCGGACCGTCCGTGGTGCGCGACTGCGTCCTGCCCCGCGGTCAGACCGGATGTACGGCCAACGCCGGCCTGGTCCCGGCGGAGGGCGGCGACCCGCAGTACAACATCGACTACGAGGGACCGACCCCGCTGGTGATCGGCAACCAGCTGCTGATGATCGATCACCGCTACCCGAATCCGGAGACGCTGCCGGACGGCACCACAGGCTACCCGGAGTTTCTGTGGACATCCGAGGACGGGGGCAGAACGTTCACCGGGCCGGGAATCATCGGCAATCTGGCGGCGAGCGGCAACGCCGTTGTCTTCGGCGGCGACAACCCCCAGATCGGCGTGATCACCGACACGATGACCGGCGGCACGATCTTCCAGGCGACCCCTCCGGGCGCGTACACCAGCAACCGCCTCAACCTGGGTGACCAGGGTCCGGACGAGGCCTATGACGGCCGCCTCGCGCTCGACGGGACGGAGCCGGTCGCCGAGTTCCAGGATCTCAGTAATCACATCTACATCCGCGAGTACAACGGAACCGGGGACATCAACAGCTCGTCGAGCTGGTCGGTTGCCGAGGTCAACGGACAGGGCTATTCACGGCTCGTCGGCGGGGTGGGTGGGGTCGGGAAAGTGTGGCTGCTGTACCAGAAGACGTACTCGGGCCCGCTGTTCGTCCTGCGCATCGTCCACGGCGTCCCGACCGGAGCGGCGTCCCGGGTGACGCCCACCAACGACTTCCTGCACGTCAACTACGCGATCACCGAGGACGCCACCGGCCGGCTCACCGTCGGCTGGTTCACCGGCGGACCCGACGACCTGTACGTCGCCAGCTCGACCGACGGCCGCCACTGGACGGCGCCGCAGCTCATCGCCAAGAACCTCTCCGACCCCACCGACCTGTCGATCGGCGCCGCCGGCGACGGCGGCGGGTTCGCCGCGTTTCAAGCACCCGATTCGGGCAGCCCGACCGGATCGCAGATTGACGTGGCCGCCTTCGGCTCGTTCGCCGTCACCGGTCTGAAGGGCTTGGGCAACCTCGACGGCGACGGCATCGGCGGTCTCGGCGGGGATCCGCTCGGCTCGGTCTCGTGCACCGATGTGCACTTCGGGGACATCGACGCGATCGCCGAGGCCGGCTGCTTCCTGCGGGATCCCCGCAACCCCAACGGCGGCGCCGCGATCATCCAGGGTGAGATCCGGCTCAACGGGCTGGAGATCATCCCCGACGCCGGCGTGCAGATCGTGATCGATCCGCGCCAGCACACGATCAACACGACCGGCTCGGTCCGCGTCGTGCTGCGCGCGCCGGGCATCGGCGACATCACCCTCTACCACGGGTCATTGAACATCTCGCTCAGCGGGTCGCTGGCCGATGCCGGCCAGACCCTGTTCGACTTCAACACCGCGACGGCCTCGGCGCTCGAGGGCTTCCCGTTCGCCACCGGCATCGATGTGAAGATCGCCCACGACGCGGTCGTCATCCCGGTGTCGCTGAAGCTGCCGGACTACATGGGCAAGGTCACCGGGTCGGCCACACTGCTCGCCGACAACGCCTCCGGGTTCCAACTGACCTCGCTGCACATCGGCGTGCCGGATCTCGTCCTCGGCGCGCTCGAGGTCAAGGACCTCAACATCGACTACACGCAGATGGGTGACCAGTGGGCCGGGTCGGCGACACTGAACATCCCCGCCGGGACTCCCTATTTCGCCATCGCGGTGGCGGTCCGGTTCGACAACGGCGACTTCACGATGGGCTCGTTCAACGTCACCGTGCCGTTCCCGGGGGTGCCGATCTTCACCGATACGTTCCTCAACGGCTTCGGTGGCGGCTTTGACATCCATCCGGACCGCCGCAGCTTCCACGGCTCGGTATCCATCGGGGCGATGCCGCTCGACGACCCCAACTACACGATTGGGGTGACCGGCACGGTCACGATCACGTTCATCAGCGGCGGCCCCGTCGTGTTGGAGGTCGACGGCTCCGGCTCGGTGCACGGGCTTCAGGTCGCCACCGCCAAGCTGCTGTTCCAGACCAACGGCTACTTCGAGGTGGACGGCAACCTCGATGTCGACCTGTCCGTGGCCGAGCTCCAGGCGAGCCTCAGCGCCTTCGCGGACCTCCCGGCCAAGGAGTTCTCGGCGCAGATCAACGGGAGCCTCAGCATCGCCGGCTACTCCGCGATCGGGATCGAGGGCGTCATCTCCTCCAAGGGCGTCGCCGCCTGCGGCTCCTATCTCGGCGCCGCGTTCGGCCTGTACTACGCCTGGGGCGACTCGCCCAGCGCCGGCTTCGGCTGCGACGTGTCGCCATACGTGATCCAGCCCGTGTCGAAGGCGTCGGCGGCCGGCCGCGGCGCTCGCGCGGTCGTCGCTGCGGTGCCGATGGTGGCCGGCTCGGCGTTTGAGGATCTCGCCGTCACCGGGTCCGGCGCCTCCCCGTCGGTCGTCCTGCACGGCCCGGGCGGCCAGGCGGTGACACCGGTCAAGCTCGGCCCCGGAGCCGATACCGCGTCCGCCGCGCTGGCGCTGCCCGACGCCAACGACGACACCACCTACGTCGTCCTCCACCATCCCGCCGGCGGGACCTGGACCGTCTCGCCCGCGCCCGGGTCGAGCCCGATCACGTCGGTCAAGCAGGCGCGTGGCTACGCGCCGGCGAAGGTCCACGCCCGGGTGAGCGGCCACGGCGCGACGCGACGCCTGACCTATTCGATCGCCGCGCATCCCGGCATGTCGGTGTCGTTCGCCGAGCGGGCGCACCGGGAGTTCCACATCCTCGGCACCGCCCGCGGCTCGCGCGGCACGCTGCGGTTCGCCCCCGGGGCGGGGGTCGCCGGCTCACGGACGGTCTACGCGCTCGTGTCCGAGAACGGCGTGGCGCGGGAGACGCTGAAGGTGGCCACCTACCGCGCCCCGGTGCCGGCCGTGCCGGGCCGCGCCCGCGGGCTGCGCGTGCGCCGCCACGGGCGCCGGTTCACGGTGAGCTTCTCCGGCGCGCCGGGCGCGGCCTACTACCTGGAGGCGGTCATCGCCAGCGACGGACGCCATCTCCTCCACGTCGTCCGCGGGCGCCATCATGCGCTGACGCTCTCGGTGATCGGCTATCAGGACCACCTCCGGGTGAGTGTGACCGGCGTGTCGGTACTCGGCAAGCGCGGCCGCGCGGCCAGCGGGCACGTCTGACGTTCGCGGCACCCCGGGCCGGGTCAGCACAACGCCCCGAACCCATCAGCACCCGTCCACCAAACCCTCCCGCAGGAGGGCGCCCCCCAGCGGCCCGCTAGCGCTGGCCCGTAGAGCGCATGAATCCGAACGCGCACATGGCGGCGACGATCAGGAGGATGATCGGCAGACCCCAGCTGATCACGCCGACCGCCGCCAGTACGACGCAGATGACGCCGGCACCGCCCGCCCCGGCCCCGGTGACGGCGAGCCGGTAGGCGCGCTGCTCGCGCGCCCGGCGCGGGGTGTAGCCGCCGCGTTTCTGGAGATTGCTCATCGCGCTGCCAAGCGTAGTGCACCGTCCGGCGATCGTGCATCGGTGCGTCGGCGGGACCGGCCGTCGCGCTACCGTTCGCGCCAGCGATGGCCGGTGAACAGACCTATCTCCTGCTCTACACCTACGTCGAGAACATGCTCGAGCGCCGCGCGCCATATCGCCAGGCCCACCTCGATCGGATCAACGCTGAGCGAGAGGCGGGGCGTGTCATTCTCGCCGGCGCTCTCGGGGATCCGCCCACCGGCGGCGCGATCACGTTCCGGGGCGTCGCCCGCGAGCACGTCGAGCAGTTCGCCACCGCCGACCCCTACGTCGAGGCCGGGCTCGTCGTCGATCGGCGCATCGAGCTCTGGAACGCCACCTGATCCGCTGAGCGCCGGACGGCGGGGTGCGCCGTCCCCCGGCGCTGGGGCTCCCGTCTGACGTGAGTCCCTATTCTCGGGTGACAACTATGTCGTTCCCGCAGACCCGCCTGCGCCGGCTTCGAGCTAATCGCGCGCTCCGCGGTCTGGTGCGCGAGACGCGCCTGGACCCCGCGGACTTCGTCTATCCGATGTTCGTCGCCCACGGCATCGATCGCCGCGAGCCGATCGCCGAGATGCCCGGCGTCGACCATCTCTCGATCGCGCACGCCGTCGCGGAGGCCGGGGAGGCCGCCGACTTGGGTATCCCCGCCGTGCTGCTGTTCGGCCTGCCGGCGGCCAAGGACGAGGCGGGATCGGGCGCCTGGGACGACGAGGGCATCGTCCAGCTCGCCACCCGGGCGATCAAGGACGCCCACCCCGAGCTGCTGGTGATCGCGGACCTCTGCCTGTGCGAATACACGAGCCACGGGCACTGCGGAGTCGTTCGCTCAGACGGGGTCGTGGACAACGACGCCACGCTCGATCTGCTCGCCCGCACGGCGATCTCCCAGGCTCGCGCGGGCGCTGACCTCATCGCCCCCAGCGACATGATGGACGGCCGCGTCGGCGCGATCCGCGCCGCCCTGGACGAGGACGGCTTCACCGACACGCCGATCATGGCCTACTCGGCGAAGTTCGCCTCCGCCTTCTACGGTCCGTTCCGGGTGGCCGCCGACTCGGCGCCGTCGTTCGGTGACCGCCGCGGCTATCAGCTGGACCCGGCGAACGGCGACGAGGCCGTCCGCGAGGCCCGGCTCGACGTCGAAGAGGGCGCCGACATTCTCATCGTCAAGCCGGCGCTGCCTTACCTCGACGTCATCCGCCGGATCAAGGACGACACGACGCTGCCGGTTGCCGCCTACAACGTCAGTGGCGAATACTCGATGCTCAAGGCCGCGGCGGCGGCAGGCTACCTTGATGAGCGCACGGCAGTGCTCGAGGCGCTTACTTCGATCCGCCGCGCCGGGGCCGACATCATCATCACCTACCACGCTAAGGACGCCGCGCAATGGCTGCATTAGACGCTTCCGGAGCCACCGAAGCTCACGACGGGACCGACGCCGGAGTGGGTGAGACCGGTCGGGCGG
>DATCFW010000089.1:0-2097 GCA_036509295.1 Solirubrobacteraceae bacterium
TGGCCGAGGGGTCGCGCGGCGGGGTGGCCGACATCGAGCACGCCGCGCGGCAGGTCGAGCCATGAGGCGGATCCGCAGCGCGACCGTCCTCACCCATCGCCGCCCGATCGAGACCGAGCCGGCGCTGACGATGCTCATCGAGCTGGCCAAGGAGGCCGGCGTGAGCCTGCGGTTTGACCCCGAGGAGACCGCGAAGCACGCGCTCCCCGACGCCGCGCACGTCGCGCGCGACGCGCCGCTCGACCCGCGGGTCGACATCTGCTTCGCGCTCGGCGGCGACGGCACCATCCTCAACGCTCTGCGGCGTTACGCCCGGACCGGCGTGCCCGTGTTCGGCATCAACTTCGGGGAGATGGGGTTCCTGGCCACCGTCGACCGCGAGGAGGCGTGGGCGGGCACGTTGCGCGCGCTCGCCGGGGATTTCGAGGTCCTCACGCTGCCGGGGATCGAGATCGAGGGCGCCGGCACCACGGCCCTAGCGATCAACGACGTCTCGATCCACCGCCAGCAGGGCAAGCGGGTCGCTGATCTCGAGTACTCGGTGGGCGGCGACGATGTCGGCCGGGTTCGCTGCGATGGCCTCGTCGTCTCGACGCCGGCCGGCTCCACCGGCTACAACCTCGCCAACGGCGGTCCGGTGATGGCGTGGGGCGTCCACGGCTACGTCGTGTCGTTCATCTCGCCCCACTCGCTCACCGCGCGGACGCTGGTGGTTGCCCCCGCCGATCGGCTGGCGGTGGATAACCGCTCCCAGGAGGAGCCGGTCGACGTCACCGTCGACGGGCGCCCGATCGGCGTGCTCGAGGCGGGCGACCGGGTCATCTGCCGGTTCGTCATCGACCAGGGCGCGCTCGCCCAGGTGCCCGGCACCACCTTTTATCACCGGCTGCGGCAGAAGTTCGGGCGGCTGGCAACGCCGCTGTAGGCGCCCGCGCTCGCGGGCGCTCCGGTCGCGGGGCGCCCGTGCGGGGATGGCCGCCCGGTCGGCCAACAGAGGATCGGGGCTGCGCGGGGCTCCCCGCGCGGGGACGGCCGCCCCGTGGCGGGGCTCCCGCGCGGGGACGGCCGGCGCCGCGCGATCGTCCGTCCTGGGCGCCTGGTAGACCCCACTCGTGCTCTACGAGCTGCGAGTGGAGAACCTGCTGTTGATGGAGCGCGCCGAGCTGCGGCTCGCGCCGGGCCTCAACATGCTCACCGGCGAGACCGGCGCCGGCAAGACGCTGCTGGCGCACGCGCTTGACCTCCTGCTCGGCGGGCGGGCGCGACGCGGGATCGTGCGGCCGGGCGCCGCCGAGGCCTACGTGGAGGGCGTGTTCGAGCTGCCGCCGGCCCTGGCCGGGGACCGCCGCATCCCGGCCGGCGCCCAGGAGCTCGTCCTCGCCCGCCGTGTCTGGCCCGACGGCCGTACACGCGCGTACCTGTGCGGGCGGGCCGCCACCCAGGCTGACCTGCAGGAGCTCGGTGGGCGGGTGCTGTCCTTCTACGGCCAGCACGAGCACCGCAAGCTGATGCTGTCGGCCGCCCAGCTCGAGCTGCTCGACGCCTACGTCGGCCCTGAGCAGCGCACGCTGCGCGCCAAGCTGCGCGACGCCTACGAGCAGGTGCGTGACCTCGAGGGGCGGGCCGGCGAGCTGCGCGAGCTCGCCGGGGCTCGGGATCGCGAGCTCGACTTGCTCGCGTTCGAGCTGCAGGAGATCGAGGCCGCCGCGCCGAGTGACACCGAGCAGGCGTCGCTGATCGCGCGGCGCGACCGCCTCCGTCATCAGGAGGCGCTGGCCCGGGCGGCCACGGTTGCCGCCGACAGCCTCGCCGGCGGCGGTGGTGGTGGTGACGGCGCTGGGGTGGGCGGGATCGATATCGGAGCCGGGGCCACCGAGCTGCTCGCCGACGCGGCGGGACAGCTGGAGGCGATGACGGCCGTGGACCCGCGGCTGCGATCGTTGGCCGAGCGGCTCGAGACCCTTCGCTATGAGAGCGAAGACATCGCCGGGGAACTGCGCGGGTACCTGCTCGAGCTCGAGGGCGGGGGAGAGGCCGACGGCGCCGGTCTGGAGGAGATCGAGGAGCGGCTCGCGCTCCTGGCCCGCCTCGAGCGCA
>DATCFW010000090.1:0-4326 GCA_036509295.1 Solirubrobacteraceae bacterium
GAATCTGTAACGGTTGTCACGCACGGGGGTACATCGAGCGGTGTTGCCGTTCCGCCGTCAAACCTCCTGGCAGCGCCGAGTCACCGACGCGGCGCGCAATGCTCCCAAAACGGGGCGCGATCTACGCGCCGTCGCCGCCCAACTCGACGTGCCCTGGGCGCGCTCTCTCCCGGCGCGGTTCGTCCGCGAGCGCTTCATGCAGTTCGTCCTCAATCCGCTGATGGACTACTACGCCGCCCGCCGCGCCACCGGCCGCGAGAAGCTGTCAACGCTGAAGGGGCCGGTGATCCTGGTGGCCAACCACGCCAGCCACATGGACACGCCGGTGATCCTCTCGGCGCTGCCCCGCAAGCTGCGCAAACGGACCGCGGTAGCCGCCGCGGCGGACTACTTCTACCGCAACCGGCTGATGGCATCGGTGGTCTCGCTCATCTTCAACACCGTGCCGATCGAGCGCAAGGGCGGCGGCGGCGCGCTGGCCAAGGACGGCAGCCATCTCGACACCTTGCTCGACGAGGGATGGAACCTGTTGCTGTACCCCGAGGGGACGCGGTCACGGGGCGGGGGGACCGGCCGGGTGCGGCGCGGAGCGGCCGTGCTGGCCGCGGCGCACAACCTGTCCATCATCCCCATCCGCGTCACCGGGACAGCGGACGCGATGCCGCCCGGGCGGATGTGGCCCAAGCGCCTGCACGGCCGGCTGCTCACCAAGCGCCACCGGATCACCGTGTCGTTCGGCGAGCCGATCCCGCCCAACGGCGGCGACACCGCCGCGCTGATCGAGCGCGTGCAGAGCTTCTTTGACAGCAACGGCGACGGCGGTCCATCGCGCTCGCCCTACCGCCGCGCGCCCACGAACAGCAAGGCGTCGAATGGCGGCAAGTCGTCGAACGGCGGCAAGCCGGCGGCGGGCAAGCTCGCGTCGAAGGGGCCGACGCTCAACGGCCCGAGCTAGTCGTCCCGGGCGGGCGCGGCCTCCCGCGCCGGCCCTCGGGTCCGAGCTCAATCGTCGTCGTCGTCGACCCAGTCGGTGGCCAGCGCCACCGCCTTGCGCCACTTGCGGTATCCACGCTCACGCCGATCGGACTCCATGTCGGGCAGCCACTGCGCGGCCATGTGCCAGTTCGCGCGCAGGCTGTCGGTGTCGGGCCAGAAGCCGACGGCCAGCCCAGCGGCGTAGGCAGCGCCGAGCGAGACCGTCTCGGCGACGTTGGGCCGGACCACCGACACGTCGAGCACGTCGGCCAGGAACTGCATGAGGAGGTTGTTGGCGGTCATCCCGCCGTCGACGCGCAGCGTGCTCAGCGCCACTCCGGAGTCGGCGATCATCGCTTCCACCACCTCGCGCGTCTGCCACGCGGTCGCCTCCAGCACGGCGCGGGCGAGATGACCCTTGGTGATGTAGCCGGTGAGCCCGGCGATCACTCCGCGGGCGTCGCTGCGCCAGTGCGGCGCGAACAGGCCGGAGAACGCCGGCACGAAGTAGCAGCCGCCGTTGTCGTCGACGGTGCGCGCCAACGTCTCGATCTCGGGCGCGGACCCGATCAGCGACAGGTTGTCCCGGAACCACTGGACGAGTGCGCCGGTGACCGCGATCGACCCCTCCAGGACATAGGTCGGAGCCTCATCCCCCACCTGGCAGGCGACGGTCGTCAACAGGCCGTGGCTGGACAGGACGCGCCGCTCTCCGGTGTTGAGCAGCAGAAAGCTGCCGGTCCCGTAGGTGCACTTGGCCTCCCCGGGCGAAAAGCACGTCTGGCCGAACAGCGCGGCCTGCTGGTCACCGAGCGCCGCCGCCACCGGCACGCCGGCGAGCCGGCCGCGGGCCTCGCCGTACACCTCGGCCGACGGGCGGATCTCCGGCAGCATCGCCCGCGGCACGTCGAGGGCGCCGAGCAGGTCATCGTCCCAGTCGAGCGTCTCCAGGCTCATCAACAGGGTGCGGCTGGCGTTGGTCACGTCGGTGAGGTGGCGGCCGGTCAAGCGCCAGACGAGCCACGAATCGACGGTGCCGAACAGGACCTCACCCGCCTGCGCCCGCTCAGCCAGGCCGGGCACGGTGTCGAGCAGCCACCGCAGCTTGGGGCCGGAGAAGTACGAAGCCGGCGGCAGGCCGGCGCGCTTGCGGAAGTAGTCCTCCCCATGCTCGGCCGCCAGCGCGCGGACGATGTGATCGGTGCGCATATCCTGCCAGTTGATGGCGGGGTGCACCGCCTCGCCGGTCTGTCGATCCCAGACGATCGTCGTCTCGCGCTGGTTGGCGATGCCCAGCGCGACGAGATCGCTGGGCTCGAGACGAGCCTCGGCCAGCGCCCGCCCGACCACCTCGTCGACATTGCGCCAGATCTCCTCCGGGTCGTGCTCCACCCACCCGGGGCGTGGATAGACGTGGTGATGCTCCTTCTGGGCGACGGACACGATGCGGCCCGAACGATCGAAGACGAGGCATCGGGACGACGCGGTGCCCTGATCGATCGCGGCCACGTATCGCTCTCTCATCACTCCCTCTCTCTCACCACGGGATCGCGCCGAGTTCGCGAGACACGGCCCGGGCCGCCTCGCGGACGTCGGCGAGCAGTTCCCCGCGCGGCTGCCGGGCGGCCAGCAGTCGCTCAGGTGAACCGAAGATACCCATCGACCCGACGACGAGGCCGGAGCGGTCCACGATCGGAGCCGCCAGGGAGACCTGAGCCGGCGTCAGCTCGCCGATCTCGGCGGCCCACCCGCGTTCGCGAATCCGCGCCAGCTCACGCTCGAGCCGCTCCGGAACACAGATCGTCGCATCGGTGAACGCCGGCAGGCTCTGCTGGGCCAGTTCGGCGGCGACGTAGGGATGGTGGGCGAGCAAGACCTTACCGAGCGCGGTGGCATGAGCCGGCAGCAGCGATCCCACGTCGAGCGTCTGGAAGCTGTCGTCCGGTCTGAACACATGATGGACGATGAGCACCTGCGCGTCGTGCAGCGTTCCGATTCGCACCGCCTCCTGGGTCCGCGCGGCCAGCGAGTCTGACCAATTCAGGGCGCGGGTGCGCAGCTCGTTGCCGTCGAGATAGCTGGACCCCATGTGCAGCAGCGCCGCCCCGAGCTGATACTTGCCGGTCTCGGCGTCCTGCTCGACGAAGCCGACGTGCTGGAGCGTGCGCAGCAACCCGTGCACGGTTCCCTTGGGCAGGCCCAGCTCGCCGGCCAGATCGACGACACCGAGCCGTCGGGTGCGTCCAGAGAGCAGGCGCAGGATGGCCGCCGCGCGCTCGATGGACTGGATCCGGCCAGGCATCGGCGCCTACGCGAGCGAGAAGGGAGGAGTGGGTGCGATCACGATGAACCGCAATATTCACCGAAATGAGGCGCGTGCGCGTAACACAGTCACATCATCTCAAGAATGAAACCGGGTTTGACAATGTCGTACGCGGGTTGGTAGTCTCGCCGCGCCAATGGCGCTGGCGGTGTCGCCGGCACTGGCGTCGGTGAGGATCTGAGAGTGGTGAGCGCCGGGCCCGGCCGCGATTCTGCGCGGCCGTGCTCAGCGAGAACTTGCGCTGACACGGACCGCCCACGCGGTCTCGCGTTCGTGCGGGCGACACCTGCCCCGGAGAACCGCGCCGGCGCCGGCACGCGCCGATCGGAAACAAATCCCGCGTCTTCGGAGGAGGTTGTGTGGCAACCGTAAGTGACACAAGAGCGCCGAGGGCTTTGCCGCTCCGCTGGCGGAAGGGCTTCGTCGGCGAGCTATGGGCCGAGTTCTTCGGCTGTTTCATCCTGATCGCGTTCGGGGACGGCGTGGTCGCGATGCTGTGGGCCCTGCAGGGCACTGGGCGCAGTGCGGCCGGGCCGCTGCAGTCGTCGGGCGACTGGCTGCTGATCGCCTGGGGATGGTGCCTGGCGGTCGCGTTCGCGGTGTACGTCGCCGGGGGCATCACTGGAGCGCACATCAATCCGGCGGTCACGCTCGGGGCGGCGATGCGGCGTGCGCTTCCGTGGAGCAAGGTGCCGGGGTACTGGGCCGCGCAGGTGCTGGGCTGCTTCATGGGCGCCGCGCTCGTGTTCCTGGTCTACAACAACGCGATCAATCACTTCGACCAGGTCGGACATTGCGGGACGGTGTTGAAGGGCTGCACGCCGATCGTGAAGGGAACGTCCGCCTCGTTAGGCACCTACAGCACGTTCGCCACGTTCCCGGCACCCTACTTCCACAGCTTCTTAGGGCCGCTCATCGACCAGATCGTGGGAACGTTCTTCCTGGCGCTGTTCGTGTGGGCGATCACCGATGAGTTCAATGCGCCGGTGGGGTCCAACATGGCGCCGTTCATGGTCGGCATGGTCGTC
>DATCFW010000091.1:0-23440 GCA_036509295.1 Solirubrobacteraceae bacterium
CGTTCGCCGTCGTCACCGCCGCAAACGTCCCTCGGCGCCGGCCGCCCCGACTGGGAGGGATGTTTGCCGTCGTCACGACAGCAAACGTCCCTCGGCGCCGGCCGCCCCGATTGGGAGGGATGTTTGCCGTCGTCACGACCGCAAACGTCCCTCGGGTCCGCCGGCCGCTGCCCGGAGGGACGTTGCCGGCTCAGGCGCGGCCAGGGCTGCCACCCGCGCCCCTTCGTTGCCGTCGTTGACGTTTCCGTCAGGTCGCGCGGTCATTCGATCGATCATGTAGCAGGACCCGTAGGCTTCGCGCATGGCCTACGAAAAGATCACCTACGAGGTGGCGCCGACGGGCGTCGCCACGATCGCCCTTAACGAGCCCGAGACCCGCAACGCGCTGTCAGATGACCTGCTCGCCGAGCTGGTGTCGGCTCTGCAGGCCGCGCGCGACGATTCGGCGGTGCACTGCCTGGTGCTCACGTCGACCCATCACAGCGTGTTCTCCAGCGGCGGCAACCTGGGCGGCTTCGCGGCCGACGTCCCGCTCGTCCACAAGCATTTCGCCACCGGCCTGTTTCCGGAGGTGTTCCAGCTGCTCGGCGAGCTCGGCAAGCCGTCGATCTGCGCGGCCAACGGTCACGTGCTCGCCGGCGCGCTTGGACTGGCGCTCGCTTGCGATCTGATCGTCGCGTCCGAATCGGCTCGCTTCGGCACGCCGGAGATCAACATCGGCCTGTTTCCGTTCATGATCATGGCGCTCATCTACCGCAATGTCGGGCGCAAGAAGACGGCCGAGCTGATGCTGCTCGGTGAGCAGGTGTCGGCGGCCGAGGCGGAGCGGATCGGGATCGTCAACCGCGTCGTCCCCGCGGCCGAGTTCCCCGCCGCCGTGGCCGAGTGGGCGGAGAAGCTCGCGCGCAAGTCGCCGGTGCTGATGAAGCTCGGCAAGGATGCGATGTACCGCCAGCAGGACATGGCCTACCCCGACGCGATCGACTTCCTGCGCTCGCAGCTGACGATCGCGTTTTCCACCGATGACATCCAGGAGGGCGTCCGCGCGTTCTTCGAGAAGCGCGATCCCGAGTGGAAGGGTCGGTGATCAGCGCCGCCGGCGCAGGATCGCGCAGCGAATGGTGACGGTCCTCGATTTCAGCCGATTGGCGCTGACGGCGATCACCGTCGCCACGTAGCGTCCGGCGGTCAGCCCCCGGAAATTGAGCCGGCGGCGGTTGCGCCCGGCTCGGCCGGCAAACCGGAAGCGGCGGGCGCGTCGCCTCACCGTGCAGCGCGCGCCGTGCCGCGCCCCGACCCGGCAGCGGCGCCGGACAGTACGGCCGCCGAGCGCCCGACTGAGCACGACGTGCACCGTGGCGGCCTGCGACAGCGACAGCGAAAGCGTCGCGCCGTGGCGGGCGGTGAACCGGTGCGCGCTGAGCCGGACCCGGGTCAACTGGAGCCGCGCCCGCCCCGGCCGCGCGGTCACGACCTCCGTGAGCGGCGCCGACGTCGACGCTCCGAAGTAGGCGTCCCCGGCGTAGGTGGCCTGGAGCGGATGAGATCCGAGCGCCGGCGTCACCGGGCACGTCGCCTGCCCGCTGCTCGCGGCGACGCTCACCGCCGCGCAGCCGGGGATCACGGCCCCGCTCTGAGTGAACGCGACCGTTCCGCCGTCGGGCGCGGGCGCGACGGTGGCCGTGAGCCTGACCGTCATGCCGGCCGTCACGCGGTCGGCCGAGGCGGCGAGCGTCGTGGCGGTGCCCGGCGGGAAGGTCGAGATCGTCAACGCGCTCAGCTTCGTGCCGGCGGCCGCGAACAGCCGCCCGCCCCCGGCGCTCGGCGTGGCGAAGTGCGCGAATGTGCCCAGCGTCGTCTGGAAGCGGATGCCCCCGGTCGCCGGATCGAGGCCGTAGAGGATCCCGGTGCTGCGCCAGCCCGTGGACCAGACGAGCCCGGAGGCGAAGATCGGCGGCCCCGAGGCGCCGGCGGGCGCGCTGAACCCCGCCAGCGTGGTGAAGCTCGTCCCGCTGGATGACAGCGACACCGCGGTCAGTCCGCCCGAGCAGGGAACGTAGATCACGCCGGCGCGATATAGCGACGCGCCGTACACGCCTCCGGAGCTGCACACCGGGGCGCTGAACACCTGGCCGGTCGTGCCCAGCGCCGTCGCGGAAATGAGGCGGCCGACGCCGTCCTTGCCGGCCACGAACAGGAGACCGCCGGGGAGGGGCAGCGGCTCGGCCGAGCCGAGATCGGTGTCGTTGTCATCGAGCGTCTTCCAGTTGCTCGGGGTCCAGTGCGCGAGCATGTCGAGCTGGGGGTCGAGCTCCACCACCGATTCCTGTAGGTCCGGGGTCGTCGAGCCGAAGCCATTCCCGGTCTCGACGAACACATGGCCGGCGGAGTCGACCGACGGGCCGTCTCCGGATCCCCAGATGGCGCCACCGTGCTCGCCGGAGCCGGGATCGACCTCGAACGTGGTCAGCGCGCCGGTGCCGTCCTGCGCCTTGGAGACCAGCCAGCCGTGATAGGTGCCGCAGTCGCCATCGTTGCCGCCGTAGGGGATGATCACCCGGCCGCCCGACAGGGCCAGCGAGCCGCGCTGGAGGATGGCGGTGGGAGCGTCCCCGGGCGGGTCGACGGCGACCGGGAACCCCGCCACCGGTGCCCCGGTGGCGAGGTTGAGGGCGACCAGCTGATGCTGCGCGGTCCCGCCGGTCAGCACATCGGCGACGGCGTAGATGCGCCCGAGGGCCGGGTCGATCGCCGGGGTGCTGGTGATCCCCACCGTCGGGGAGATGTCCCCGCAGGGCAGGTCGCCGGACGGCACCGCGGCGCCGACTGAACGCTGCCACACGACCGCGCCGGTGGCGGCGTTCAGGGCGTAGATGGTGTCGTTCTCGGTCGCGACGTACACCAGCGAGCCGTAGACGAGCGGCTCAGACCAGACCGAGCCGTCGAGCTGCGCCGGTGCGCCCCACGCCGCGGTGGGGGCCGTCGGGGCAGCGCTGTCGGGATCGGTCCCCGATCGCGCGCCGTCGTGGTCGTAGGTCGTCCACGCGGGCACCGCGGCCGTCGCCATCGACGAGGTGAGCGCGAGCACCGCGATTGCCGCCGCCAGCAGTCCCGTCACGCGGATGATGATCAGAAGTGATGTGCGCATCTCGGTCTCCTCGCCGCCCGCCCAGCGACTGCGCTCTGATGTCGGGACCGGGAGACTACGCCGACGTGCCGCAGCCGGCCCGCTTGAGCGACGATCCCAGGTTCGGGGTGGAGACCGTCCGGGTCTGCGACGCCGGCGGCAGCTGGGTCACCGGCTGGGCCCCATAGTCGTACAGGTCCATCGTCATGCTCGTCGTGAGGTGCTGATTGGCGATGCACTCCGGGAAGGCGAAGCTCAGCCGGCGGACGAGCCGGTGGGCGTCGATCCACACGTCCATCGAGATCGTGTGCGAGCCGAGCGCCGCCTCGAGCGTTGCGAGCCCGCTCGCCGCCTGGCCGCGCTGCGCGGCCGGCACGAGCCGGGCGTAGCGGCGGAGGTCGATGGTCGCGTGGTACTGCGTCGTCGCGACACCGCGGATCGTCTCGGTGCCGGTTCGCGTGGTGGCGGTGCTGACCGCGCGCAGGTAGTCGAGGAACTGGCTCGGGTCCTCGCTGGCGCTCGACAGGCCGCCGAGGCCGGCGGACTGCAGCGAGCCGCCGATGTCGAGCTTCAGCCATGGCTTGCCGCCGAGGTGAGCGGCGGCGCCGGGCACGCCGGCGAGGTTGAGGTAGTACGTGAGGCCAGAGAATCGCTCGCCGATCGTCAGCGAGTGGCCGGCGATCGTCATCTGGGCGGTGAGCGAGCCGCTGCGCTTGACGCGGTCGATGGTGCCCGACATCGTGAGGTGGGTGGTCCCCTGGGGGGTGGAGACGCTCATCACCGCCGCCAGGCGGTAGCCGGGGACCCGGGCGGTGACCTCGGCGGCGCGGGCGACGGGGTCGACGAGCCCGCTGACGCTCTGGCTCGCGCCACAGCCGCTGACGGCGACGCTCGCCGCCAGAGCGGCGGCCGCGGTCAGTCCGATCAGGGACCGTTGAGCGCTCATTTCGGCTCCCTTACCCACGGCGGCGATCACGTAATCGGGAAGCGGAAGCCGTCGACCTCGATCGCCGTCCGCTTCGCCGCGCTTGACGGCTCCGCCGGCGACGTGGCAAAGTAGCCAGTAGTACGTCCCACTTTCTGCTTCGTGGCCACCGACGTCCCCACCACCAGTCTGCTGCGCCCGCTCGCCGAGGATCTGCGCGCGCGCCGTGAGCAGATCATGCTCGGCGGGGGCGAGACGAAGGCGGCCGCCCAGCACGCCGCTGACAAGCTGACCGCGCGCGAGCGGCTCGCGCTGCTCATCGATGACGGGACGTTCGTCGAGCTCGGGATCCACGGCCGGCCCCACTTCTCCCAGCGGGCGATGGACGGCCGCGACGCCCCCGCTGACGGCGTCATCACCGGCTACGGCAAGGTCGACGGCCGGCTGACGGCGGTCGTCGCCTACGACTTCACGGTGATGGCGGGCTCGATGGGGATGATCGGCGAGCTCAAGGTCACCCGCCTGCGCGAGCTCGCGCTGACCAAACGGATCCCGCTCGTGTGGCTGCTGGATAGCGCCGGCGCCCGGATTCAGGAGGCGGTCGGATCGCTGTTCGCGGGAAGCGGCCATCTGTTCCGGGAGGAGGTGGTCATGAGCGGCGTCATCCCTCAGGTGGCGGCGCTGATGGGCCCGTGCGCGGCCGGCACCGCCTACATCCCGGGGCTGGCCGACTTCGTGCCGATGGTCAAGGGGCGCGGGTCGATGGCCCTTGCCGGACCGCACCTCGTCCGGGCCGCCATCGGCGAGGACGTGACCCAGGAGGAGCTCGGCGGCTCGCGCGTGCACTGCCGCAAGTCGGGTGTCGGCGATCTCGAGGTCGCCGACGATCCGGACTGCATCGAGCAGATCAAGCGCTACCTCGGCTTCTTCCCGCAGCACTGCGAGGAGCCGCCGCCGATCAGGCCGACCGGCGACCCGGTGGATCGCGCCGATGACGAGCTGCTCGACGTGCTTCCGGAGTCCAATCGCAAGCCCTACGACATGTACGAGGTCATCCGGCGGATCGTCGACGACGGCGACTACTTCGATCTCAAGCCCCAGTTCGCCAAGACGATCATCACCTGCCTGGCCCGCTTCGGTGGCCGCCCGGCGGGGATCGTCGCCAACCAACCGAAGCAGCTCGGTGGGATCCTGGACAACGACTCGGCCGACAAGGCCGCCCGGTTCATCAACCTCTGCAACGCGTACGGGATCCCGCTCGTGTACCTCATGGACGTGCCCGGATTCATGGTCGGCACCAAGGTCGAGCAGGCCGGGATCATCCGCCACGGTGCCAAGCTGCTCTACGCCACCGCCAACGCGACGGTGCCGAAGATCACCGTCGTGCTGCGCAAGGCCTACGGCGCCGGCTACTACGTCATGTGCGGCCGCGCCTACGAGCCCGACCTGATCGTCGCCTGGCCGTCGGCGGAGATCAGCGTCATGGGGGCCGAGGGCGCGGTCGAGATCGTGTTCCGCCGGCAGGTGCTCGAGGCCGAGGACCCCGCCGCCAAGCGCCAGGAGCTGATCGACACCTACCGCAAGATCATCGATGTCTACGTCGCCGCCGGCAACGACATGATCGATGACGTGATCGATCCCCGGGAGACGCGGGCGACGATCTGCCGGGGGCTGGAGATGGCCGCCGGCAAGCGGGTGGAGCGGCCATGGAAGCGCTCGGGCGTGGTGCCCGTATGACGGCGGCAGCCACATGAGCGTCGAGGATCCGGCGATCATCACGTGCTCGATCTCGGGCGCCATCGCCAATCGCGATCAGTGCCCGGCGATCCCGTACACGCCGGCGGAGTACGCCGCCGAGGCGCGGCGCATCGTCGACGAGGGCGGCGTCCACATCCACATCCACGCGCGCACGCCCGACGGGGCGCCGAGCTACGAGGTGGAGGACTTCCGGGCGATTCGCGACGCGATCCGCCAGGAGATCGGCGACGCCGCGATCATCAACTTCTCCACCGGCACCGTTGGCGTCTCCGTGGAGAAGCGGATCGCCTACCTCGAGGCCTGCCGTCCCGCCGTGGCGGCGCTCAACATGGGCTCGCTCAACTACGCCAAGTACTCGCGCAGTCGCAAGGACTTCGTGTTCCAGTTCGTGTTCACCAACCCGTTCGACGAGATCATCGAGTTGCTCGAGGCGATGCGCCGGCTGTACATCAAGCCTGAGCACGAGTGCTTCGACGTCGGGCATGTCGGGTCGCTGACGCCGCTCGTCGACATGGGCCTGCTCGAGGCGCCGCTGCACGCCGACTTCGTCATGGGCGTCGTCGGCGGGGTGCCGGCGAGCGCGCGCAACCTGGCGGCGATGGCCGACAACATGCCAGCGGGCGCGCATCACTGGGGCGTGATCGGGATCGGGCGCGTGCAGTGGACGATGGTGGCCGCCGCGCTCACCCTCGGCGGCTCGATTCGGGTCGGCCTGGAGGACAACTTCTACCTGCCCGACGGCCAGATGGCGCGCTCCAACGGTGAGCTGATCGCCAAGGCACGGCAGCTCACCGAGGACTGCGGGCGCCGCCCGGCGACCGTCGACGAGGCGCGGGCATTGATTGGGATCCCGCCCACCCCCGTCCCGGGGACCGCGGCCGAGCCGGCCGCCGCGGCGTCAGAGCGATGAGCGGCGTCGGAGCGACGAGCGGAGCGCTGCCGCTCGAGGGTCTCACGGTCCTGGACCTCAGCCGCCTGCTCCCCGGCGGATTCTGCTCGCTGCTGCTCTCGGATTTCGGGGCCGACGTCATCAAGGTGGAGGACACCGGGGTGGGTGACTACATCCGTTGGTCGCCGCCGTACTACGAGGGCGCCGCCGAGACCGCCCGCAGCGCGCTGTTTTTGTCACTCAACCGCGGCAAGCGCTCGATTCGCCTCAACCTCAAGACCGATGGCGGTCGCGACGCGCTGCTGGCGCTCGCGCGCGACGCCGACGTGCTGCTCGAGTCGTTTCGCCCGGGGGTCCTGCACCGGCTCGGCGTCGGCTACGAGCAACTGCGGGCGCAGAACCCGGCGCTCGTCTACTGCGCGATCAGCGGCTACGGCCAAGATGGCCCCAACCGCGCGCGGTCCGGCCACGACATGAATTACCTCGGCCTCAACGGCCTGCTTGGCCTGACCGGCGATGTCGATGGGCCGCCGGTCCAGGCGTCGGCGCAGATCGCCGACGTCGGCGGCGGGGCGTTGATGGCGGCCGTTGGGATCCTGGTGGCGCTGCGCGAGCGCGAGCGATCCGGCGCCGGCCAGCTCGTCGACTGCTCGATGTTCGACGGCTCGTTGTCGTGGCTGGCGATGCTGGCGGCCGAGATGTTCGCCACCGGCGCCGCCCCCCGCCGCGGCGATCTCGGCCTGGCCGGGCGGTACAACTGCTATCGCCCGTATGAGTGCGCCGACGGTCACGTCACCCTCGGCGCGCTGGAGCCGAAGTTCTGGCAGGCGTGGTGTGAGGGCGTCGGGCGGCCGGACCTCGTGCCCCACGCCTTCGACTCGCCGGGATCGGACTCGCATGCCGCCGTCGTCGCCATCTTCCGCGAGCGCAGCCGGGAGCAGTGGACGGCGTTCGCCTCGGCGCACGACTGCTGTCTGGAGCCGGTGCTCGGCCTCGACGAGGCGCTGGACTCCGAGCTGGTGGCGGCCCGCAACATGGTGGTGGAGCTCGCGCAGCCCGGCGTCGAGGCCCCGGTCCGGCTGCTCGGGGTCCCGATCAAGCTCAGCCGCACCCCGGGGGATGCGACGCGCGCCCCCGGGCCCGAGCTGGGCGAGCACACCGATGAGGTGCTGTCGGCGGCCGGGTTCTCGGCGGCCGAGCTCGCCACCCTGCACGAACAGGGCGCGATCGCCGGCGGCGGCGAGACCGTCCGCGGCAGCTTCCTGTCGAGTTAGCGATCGCGGCGATGAGCACCACCGACGGCATGCTCAAGATGTCCGAGCTCGCCGAGCGCTCGGGCGTCAGTGCGGGCACGATCAAGCACTACCTGCGCGAGGGGCTGCTCGGGTCAGACGACGACGTCCTGCGCACGAGCCGCAACATGGCCTACTACCCCCAGGAGTTCGTCGAGCGCGTGCGGCTGATCAAGCGCCTTCAGGAGGAGCGCTTCATGCCGCTGCGGGTCATCCGCGACGTCGTCTCCGATGACCCCGAGCGGGCCGCCCGGGTGATCGAGCTCGAGGACCGGATCCTCGAACGGGCGATCGAGGTGGGGGAGACCGGCCGCGTGTCGCGCGCCGCCGTGCGCGCCACGTACGACGTTCCCCGCAACGTCCTGGCGCGGCTCGAGGAGCTCCAGGTGCTCACCCCGGGCCCCCGCGGCTACGACGCCGACGACGTCGCCATCATCGAGGCGATCTCCAGATTTCGCGCCGGCGGCTACGAGGAGACGCTCGGCTTCACCGTGTACGACACCCTGCGCTACCGCGAGGCGCTCGAGCCGCTGGTGGCCGAGGAGGTCCGGGTGCTGCTCGATCGCCTCGCCGGGGAGGTCGAGGTCGACCGCGCCGTGACGATCATCTCCTCCGGCGCGCAACCGTTGCGCGAGTTGATCGGGGCGATGCACTCCAAGCTCCTGCTCGCCGAGCTGCGCCGTCACCGGGAGCGCGGCTCTGAACCGGAGTAGCCGTCACCACCAGACGTCGTGCGCCTCCATCACGCCGAAGCCGGCGGCGAGCACCGAGCCATCGGGCAGGCGTCCGGAGAACGTTCCGAACGGCTGGCGGTAGCGGCTGCGGATCAGCAGGAGGTTCTGGCGATGCTCGCGGGTCGCCTCGGCGCTGAAGCGCAGCTGGCCGACCGCGCTGAGGTCCGGCGCGAACCTCGTCGCTGGGGCCTCGCTCGCGACCCCGTCGACCCAGACGGTTCGCTCGCTGGACGTGACCGGATCGTTGACTCCGGCCACGAGGTTCCAGGCCACCGCGGCGCCGTCCACCGAGCTGCCGACGCCGGCGCTCCACCGCCAGGCGGTGTGGCGCTCGTAATAGGCAGCGGTGTCGTCGATCACCGCGCGGCCCTCGACGCGGCGCTCGCGGCCGTCAGGCGTCACCAGCCGGCCGGTCGCTCGGATCCCACCCTGCTTGCGCGTCCACGCGTACTGCCCGCCGCTGCGGCACACCGTCTCGATCCCGTCTCCCTCCTCGAGCGTCAGCGCGAGCGAGAGCCTTCCGGCTTCGATCTGGGCGCCTCCCGGTGAGAGCGACACGTCGCCACGGCCGAGCGCCGTCCGCTCGTACAGCCGGCCGGCGCCGCGGTCCCAGATTGCCCAGAAGGACTGCCGCGCGGGGCCGATCCGGGCCGACGCGACGCAGATCATCAGATCGGGGCCGAACACGCCGACGTAGCGCCACGCCTTGAGCGGACGGCGGCCGCGGCGCGGCGGCATCGGCGCCGGCGGCAGTGCGATCGCGCGCAGCGCGTCGGGGCGCCGCGCTCCGAACACGCCGCGGTAGGGGAGGGCCGCGGGAGTGAGCGGTGCGGTCATCGGCTCCTCGCTTTTGGAAACAGTCGCTTTCGGGGTATGGTGCAACACTGACTGACCAGTCAATCGACCCCGCCCGGGGAGGACCAGCGTGCGCGCCGCCGCCATCCAACTCAACGCCACCGACGACACCGATCGTAACCTGGAGCGCGCCGATCGGCTCGTGCGCGACGCCGCCGCGCTCGGTGCCGAGCTCGTCGTCCTGCCCGAGACGTGGACCGTGCTCGGCACCCGCGAGCACATGCGTGCGGGCGCCCAGACGCTCGACGGTCCGGCCATCTCGTGGGCGCGCGCGACCGCTGCGGAGCTCGGGATCGATCTCGTCGCCGGCTCGCTGTACGAGTCGGTGGCCGGCCGCGACAAGGGCGCCAACACGAGCGTGCACGTCGGCCCCGACGGCGAGGTCAAATCCATCTACCGCAAGATCCATCTGTTCGACGTCGAGATCGAGGGCGCGGTGTACGGCGAAACGTCCACCTACGACGCCGGTGACGAGATCGTCGTGTCGACGCTGGCCGGAGGTGCCCCGGTGGGCCTGAGCGTGTGCTTTGACCTGCGCTTCCCCGAGCTCTACCGGATCTTGGCGCTCCGCGGGGCGGAGGTGCTCACGGTTCCGAGCGCGTTCACGCTGCCGACCACCCGCGACCACTGGGAGGTCCTGATCCGCGCGCGGGCGATCGAGAACCAATGCTTCGTCGTGGCCCCTAACCAGATCGGCGAGCATCCCGGCGGTCTGCGTTCCGGCGGCCGATCGCTGATCGTCGACCCGTGGGGGCTGGTCCTGGCGAGCGCCCCGGACACCGAGACGGCGATCGTCGCCGACCTTGACCTCGAGGGTCTGCCCCGGATCCGTCGGCGGATGCCGACGCTGGCCCGCCGACGCCCCGAGACCTACGTGTGGACGTCTGAATGACCACGGCGGCGACCGAGAAGCGGCGGCTGATCCTCGACGCCGCCGTGCGCGTGTTCGCGCGGCAGGGCTTTCACACCTGCCGGGTGTCGGACATCGCCGACGAGGCCGGCGTCGCCTACGGGCTCGTGTACCACTACTTCTCCTCCAAGGAGCAGATCCTCGACACGCTGTTCCTCGAGCGCTGGGACGTGATGCTCGCCGCGATCGCCGAGACCGACGGGTCGGTCCTCTCGCCCGAGGCAAAGTTGGAGACGATCGCCGGGTTCATCATCGACTCCTATCGCCACGACCCCGAGTTGATGAAGGTGATCATCGTCGAGGTCACCCGGGCGGCGAACACATTCGGTCTGACCCACCTGGACAAGATCCGACACGCGTATGCCGGCATTGCCGCGATCGTCGCCCGGGCCCAGGCAGACGGCGCCTTCCGGTCCGAGATCACGCCCGAGTTCGCGGCGCAGGCGTTCTACGGCTCGATCGAGCAGGTGCTGACCGGGTGGATCTTCGAGAGCGTGCCGGTGGGAGAGCACGACCTGGAGCGAGCCAAGACGATGATCGTGGACACGATCTGCCGCGGCCTGGTGGCACACACCGCCGGTGGGCGTGAGTCTGCTTGAATGCCGCGTAGATGACGGAGAGTCCCTTGGTTAAGCGCTTGCTGTGGTCGGGCATGCTCGCGGGGTTCGGCGCACTGGCAACTCTCGCGTCGACGCGCGTAGCAGCCATGATCTGGATGCGCATGTTCGGCGAAGAGCCGCCTGAGTGACCGATCAGCCGCCCAGCCAGCCACCGGCGGACGGTCAGCAGAGCGACGTTCCGGCGGCGGTCGTGCCCGATGCGACAGCCCCGATGTCCGCTGCCGCACCCAGTGGCGCGGCGCCCGCCCCGATGCCCGCGGCCGCGCTCGCTGGCGCGGCGCCCACCCCGATGCCTGCCGCCGTACCCAGTGGCTCCACGCCGCCACCGGTCACGCCCGGCGCGCGCGTCTACGAGCCGCCGCCGCCGGCGTCCACGACCGATTCGAATGGCTCGCCGTTTCCCGCCGACCGGCCCGAGATCGCCGTTGGTGCCTCCTTTGCCGGCGGCCTCGTCCTGGCCCTGATCCTCAAGCGCCTTGCCCGCTGAGCCCGGCGAGCGGAGCGACAGCCTCGCGGCTGCCGTCACCGATGTCTCCGACAAGCTCGGGGTCCTCGTCCGCGAGGAAATCGAGCTCGCCAAGGTTGAGGTCACGACCAAGGTGTCGAGCCTGGCGCGCGGCGGCGCCGCGATCGCCCTCGGTGCCGTGTTCGGCGTGTTCGCGGTCGTCTTCCTACTGCTGACGATCGCCTGGGTGCTCGATGCGATCTTCGTCAACGGCGCCGGCGACATCTGGGTCGGCTTCGCGATCGTGCTGCTCGTTCTCGCCGTCGCCACCATCGGCGCGTTCCTGTTCGCGTGGCGCAAGCTCAAGGTCGGGGCGCCGACGCCGACCATGGCGATCGACGAGGCCAAGAAGATCCGCGCCACCGTCAATCGCGGGAGCGACGCCTGATGCCGTCACGCAGCCCGGAGGAGATCCGTGCATCGATGGAGCGCAACCGTGCGGAGCTCGGCACCGCGGTGACGCAACTGCGGGTGGAGGTCGTGCGGCTCACCGACTGGCGCGCCCAGCTCAAGCGCTACGAGCCGCAGGTCCTGATCGGCGCCGGCGTGGCTGGGTTCGTGCTCGGCGGCGGCATCGCCGCGATTGGCGCGCTCACGTTCGGGCGCCGTCGGCGCAAGCAGCACAAGCTGCTCGGCCGCTGATCCGGGCTGAGCCGGACCGTTCGTCAGTTCAGGTAGGAGCTCGGTAGGCCGCCGACTCCGAGCAGCCCCGGACCCACGTGGGTTCCGATCACGGGCCCGATCTCCGAGATGACCCGCGGCGGCACACCGAACAGCTCGGTGCCACGCCGGGCCAGCTCGGCGGCCTCGTCGGGAGCCTGGATGTGCTGGACCATCCACGCGTCGGCGCCGGCGTCCGCGCGCTCGCGCAGCAGATCGACCATCCGCTCGAAGGCGCGCCGGGAGGTCCGCACCCGCTCCACCGGGGTGATCTCGGACTCGACGGTGAGGATCGGCTTGATCCGCAGCGCCGATCCCAGCCACGCCTGCGCGCCGGCGATCCGCCCGCCGCGCCGCAGGTACTCGAGTGTGTCGACCGCGAACCACATCTTCAGCGCGGATCGCGCCTCGCGGGCGTGCTCGGCCACGGTGGCGCCGTCGGCGCCCCCGCGGGCCGCCGCGGCGGCGGCCAGCACGACGAGACCCTCGCCGCCACAGGCCGTCGCTGAGTCCACCACGTGGACGCGGTCGGCTCGGCCACCGAGTTGGTCGCGGGCCTGCTCGGCGGCGCGGACGGTCCCGGACATGCCGCCGGCGAGATGGATCGACACGATCTCGTCGCCGGCGTCGAGCAACGGCTCATAGCTGGCGAGGAAGTCTCCGATCGACGGTTGCGAGGTCGTCGGCAGCTCCGCGTCGGAGCCGAGCCGCCGGTAGTACCCGTCGTAGTCGGTGATATCGCGCTCGCGCTGCGCTCCCTCCGGCCAGTGGACGTAGAGGCTGACCTGGTGGATGCCCTCAGCGGCCGCCAGCTCGGCGGGCAGGTAATGGCAGGTGTCGGTGACGATGGCGACTGACATGAGCGCGGCACCCTACCATCGCCCTCGCCGCAACCGCCAATGACGCAGCCGCGAGCCCTCAGGCTCAGTCGGCGCGAACCCGGAAAACGGTGAACCGCGGCTCGCGTGGGGGTAGACTCGGCCGCCGAGAATGCCGCGAACGCTCATCACTGGGGCGACCGGATTCATCGGTTCGCATGTCGCCCACCTGCTCGTCCAACGGGGCGACGAGGTGGCGGTCACGGTGCGCCCGACCTCCCGCGTTGAGCCCCTGCACGGACTCGACGTTCGGCGGATCCGCGCCGACATCCTCGATCGCCGGGCGATGCGCCGGGCGCTCCGGGGCATCGACCGGGTGTTCCATGTCGCCGGGACCACCGACCTGCGGGCGTCGCGGGCCGGGCTGTTCTCGATCGCGGTCGAGGGCACCCGGATCGTGCTCGAGGAGGCGCTGCGCGCCGATGTTCAGCGCGTGGTCTACACCTCCTCGGTGGCGGCGATCGGTCCGGCGCTCGCCGGGCAGACGGCGAACGAGCGCAGCGAGTGGCGCGGCAGCCGCCACTCGATCCCGTACCTGGACGCCATGCACGAGGCCGAGCTGGTGGCGCTGGCGCTCGTGCCGCGTGGACTGCCGCTCGTGGTGGTCAACCCGGCCCACGTGCTCGGACCGGGGGACTGGGGGCGGTCCTCGACGGCGATGGTGCGCCGCTTCCTGCGCCAGCAGATCCCGGCCTACGTCGAGGGAACGCTCAACATCGTCGCCGTTCAGGACGTCGCCCGCGGGCACGTGCTCGCCGACGAGCTCGGCCGGCTCGGGGAACGCTACATCCTCGGCAACCGGAACTTCACTCTGACCCGGCTGTTCGCCGATCTCGCCCGCCTGTCTGGCGTCGCGCCGCCGGCGTTGAAGCTGCCGGTGCCGGTGGCGCTGGCGCTGGCCACGACCGGTCAGCGGCTCGGCGCGGCATCGCTGCCGACCCCGGTCGAGGTGCGCGCGGCCTCGCTGAACTGGAGCTTCTCCAACCGCCGGGCCAAGCGCGAGCTCGGCTGGCGTCCGTCAGCCCATGAGGACTGCCTCGAGGAGACGATCGCGTGGTACCGCGAGCGTGAGGGCGGGGCGCTGGCAGCGCCCGGGTCTCGCCCGCCGCTGGCGCTGCGGGTGGCCGCCGGCGCGACGCGCCGCCTGCATCTCTAGCGTCGTGACACCGCCCGGAGCCGCCGGTCGTCGCTGGCGACCCGGCGCGCGCTACACCGCGGGTGCCACGGCCGCTTGTCGCCGTGGGCGCGGGGCGAATCGTCGCCCGACGCCGGGCGCGTACAGCGCTGCCGCGAGGGCCACGATCGATGGGACGCTGACGATGATGAACACCAGCGCCTGCAGGTCGAGAGAGAGACCGAGGGCGGCGCTGGACGTTTCCCGAAAGATGAGCCAGGCCACCAGCGAGGCCGCCAGCGTGATCACCGGTGGACGCTCGAAGCTCAGGGCCTCCCAGGTCACCAATGCGAACAGGAACGGCAGGGAGTAGTACGAGATGTCCCACGGGTCCAGGACGCAGCGCAGCGCCAACAGCAGTGCCAGGAGGAGGAGGACGTCGTTGGGGCGCCACGAGACCCCGCGACGACGCAGCCACCCATACAGCGCCGCTAGCGGCGGCATGATCGCGATCACGAGCGTGTGACCGAGGCCGCCGATCCAGCCCGGGGCCAGGCGGTACCCGGCCACGACGCCGTGGGGGACGTGCCCGTATGAGCCGAAGAACCACCAGAGCTGCCACGGCTGGAACGTCGTGCCCGTGTCCAAGCCGGTGGCGGTGGCCTGAGTGACGAACCCACCCGACCCGACGATCACGAGCGGTGCGACCACGGCGCCGGCTATCGCGCCGGCGATCAGCAGGGCGCGGACGCGCGCCCGCGGGAGAGCCACCAGCACGGGCCCAACGGCGAGCACGGCCCATTCCTTGTTGGGGATCGCCAGTCCCAGCAGGACGGCTGCCCAGGTCGGCCGGTCATCCAGCGCACAGAGAACGGCCGCCGTGCAGAGTACGGCGCCCAGGATCTCCTCGGGATGGCCCAGCTCGAGGGCGGGGAGGGTGAGCGGGTTGGCGACGCAGAGCAGCAGCGCGACGGTGCTGGCGAGCATCGAACAGCCCCGGGCGCGCATTCGTGCGCTGAGCCACACCCCGAGCGCTCCGGTGGCGGCCAGGCATGGCGCCGCGCTGGCCCCATAGATGGCGAGGTCTCCACCGTGCCACAGCTTCGTGATCATCACGAACGGGGCGCGGAGAACGAGTGAGCCGCCGTAGGTCGGCGCCAGCTGGAGAAACCGCAGGACGTGGCCGGCCACGAGCGCGTCAACCGCGGGCCGGGCCTCTGTCTCCCAGTCCGGCCAGTTTCCGGGGTGCAGACCGACCCACGCCATGACGAGCAGCGCCCCGACCGCCAGCGAGACGGCGAATGCGTGCTCGCGGACGGGAACGTGCCTCATTTCGCCGTCGCCCGAGCGGCGACGATGCCGGTCTCTCGCGCGCGCGGGCATCCTCACCGATATCGGCGGCGAGGTGGGTTGCCTTGAGCTCGGCGCGGCCCTGGGGCCTGCTGCCCGGCGTGCGCGGTGAGGACCCCTATCGTGCACGTCGTGGCCACGCTCTACCGGTGCAACACCCCGACCGACTGGCTGTGCCCGTGCGGCAAGGTCGCTCGCGCGCTGCGTCGCGACGGGATCGCGTTCGAGCCGGTCGTGGTCGGCCAGCGGCGCTCGCGCCGCCCCGAGGTGGAGGCACTGAGCGGGCAGCGGCGCGTGCCGGTGGTCGTGCTCGAGGGCGACGTGATCTGCGACTCCCGGCGGATCATGGAGCACCTCGAGTACCGCCGCACACAGGCTCCGCCGGCGTCGACGCCGGGCTGACCGACGTTCAGCGGTTCGTCAGCAGGCCCGCGATGGATTCCCGGGTGACCGGCCGGTTACAGGCGATTCTCGATCGTCAGCGGAGCCGAGTCGGCCGAGACGGCGGGGGGCTGGTCGGCCTCGACCGGGCCCTCGAGGCCGAGCGTCTCCTGCAGCTCACCCGACTGGTACATCTCGTTGACGATGTCGCACCCGCCGACGAGCTCGCCGCCGACGAACAGCTGAGGGATCGTCGGCCAGTTGGAGATCGTCGAGAGCTCCTGGCGGATTCGCGGGTCGGGAAGGATGTCGACGGCGGCGAACCGCGCGCCGAGCGACTCCAGGATCGCCACCGTGCGCGCGGAGAAGCCGCACGCCGGCGCCTCGGGGCTGCCCTTCATGAACAGGATCACCGGGTTCTCGGAGATCGCTTCCTGGATCGCGTCGCGCATGGGATTGGTGGTGGTGTCGCTCATTGAGCCTCCGTTTCCGTTGCCGAAGCCTTTGTTTGGATGGAGAGGGCGTGGATGCGGTCCCCCAGCTCGGCGCCGAAGACGTCATAGACGAGCCGGTGCTGGGCGATCCGCGGCAGGCCCTGGAAGGCGCGCGCGCTCACGACCGCGTTGAAGTGGTGCCCATCCCCGGTCACGCTCGCGACCGCGCCCGGGATCCCGGCCTCGATCCGTTCCTTCAGCTCCTCTGGGGTTGCGGACATCTTCCCTAGCGTATCGAGCCGAGTCACCGGGCCGCCATGGCGCTATATTTGCTGAAGCAATGATCACTCTCACTGACAAAGGTGCCGAGAAGGTTCGCGAGTTCCTGGCGGGCCAGAGCGCGCCGGCCGAGACCGCCGGCCTCCGGGTCGGGGTCCGCGGCGGCGGCTGCTCGGGCTTCCAGTACGCGCTGGCGTTCGACGAGCAGCGCTCCGGTGACTCCGTGTTCGAGGACAAGGGGATTCGCCTGCTGGTCGACCATCCGAGCCTTCCGTACGTCGAAGGCTCGACGATCGACTTCGTCGACGGGCTGCAGGGCGCGGGCTTCAAGGTCGAAAATCCCAACGTGACCGCCGCGTGCGGTTGTGGCTCCTCCTTCCGCGTCGCGGAGGAGGAGGAAGTCTCCGCGGTCTAGCGCCGTAGCTGCAGCGCTACGCGGGAACCGACAGCGAGGCGCCGTCGAGCGCGCCGAGCGCCCGTTCGACCGAGCAGGAGATGCACGTGAACGTCGGCGTGTCGCGCAGGGTGTAGGAGCTCGACTCGGTCGTCCGCAGCTTCTGCACGAGATCCAGGAAGTCGGCGGGGTTGTCGGTCTCGAACGCGACGACGAACTCCTGGTCATCGAGTCCGAACGAGTAGCTCGTGTTGAGGTCCACGGACGGGAACTCGCGCCCGACCTTGATGTGCTCCTGCATGATTCGCCAGCGCTCATCGGGCGCCAGCGCGTACCAGGCTCGCGTCTTGACGAACGGGTACACGAACAGGTATCGGCCATGGGCGGGTCGAACTTCGAGGCGTGACTCATCCGAGTACTCCGATGGCTTGGTCATCGCCAGCAGCGAGTACGGCACCGTGCACCACTTCATCAACCCACTCTGCGCCAGCACGACATGGAATTCGTGGATTCGCTCCAGATTCTGCGCCTGGCTGAGCAGCATCAGGTCGGCGTCGCCCCGCGTGCCGACCAGCGAGAACGAGCGCAGCAGGTGTCCGTCGGCGAAATCGGCGCAGGCGGCCATGAACTCGCGCTTGTCGGCGGCGCGGTGGTCATCGTCCAACCGGCGCCATGCGGGGTCCACCTGCAAAAAGGTGTACTTGACGAAATGGCGCACGAGCATTGCAATTCGATGATACGCTGCCGCAACCTCGGGACAGGGCCGGGGTAGTGGATAAAATGCATCCGATGCGCATCGCCCTGGTCTCCCCGTATTCGTGGACGTATCCCGGAGGGGTGACGAGGCACATCGAGGCGCTCGCCGAGCAATTCATCGCTGACGGTCACCACGTCCGCGTCCTGGCGCCGTACGACCCGGTCGATCTCCACTCCAAGGTGCTGCACCGCGGCGCGATCCCGCAGCCGCTGCCAGCGCCCGACTACCTTGTCTCGCTCGGTCGCACGGTCGGGTTCAAGGCCAACGGCGCCGTCTCCAACCTCTCGATCACACCGCACGGCGTCGCCGCCCTGCACAACGAGCTGCGGACCGGCGGCTACGACGTCGTGCACATCCACGAGCCGGTGGCTCCGCTCATCGGGTGGCTGGCCACCGACTGGACTCGCCTGCCGCTCGTGGGCACCTTCCACTCCTACTCCGAGAGCCGCGGCGCCAACGGCGTGGCCAACGCCATGGGCGCTCGCCGCGTGCTCAACCGCCTCCACGTACGCATTGCGGTCTCCGAGGCCGCCGCTTGGACGGGGCGTCGGTTCTTCGGTGGCCACTACCGCGTGATCCCCAACGGCGTCCAGGTCGACCCCGAGGTGCTGGCCCTCGCCGGCCACAAGCCGCCATCGGACCGCCTGCGCCTCGTGTTCGTGGGGCAGGCCGTCGAGCGCAAGGGGCTGCCGCTGCTGCTGCGCTCGTTCGAGGCGCTGCGCGAGCACATCCCCACCGAGCTGACCGTGATCGGTCCCACCGCCGAGGAGCTGGCCCCGCTGATGCTCGACGATCGCGGTGTTCGAGTGCTCGGCAAGGTCGACGACGTGCGCAAGCGCGAGGAGTTGCGGCGGGCCGACATCCTCTGCGCTCCGTCGCTGCGCGGCGAGAGCTTCGGCATGGTCCTCACCGAGGCGTTCGCGGCCGGGACCCCGGTCGTCGCCTCCGACATCGCCGGCTACCGGGACGTCGTGCGCGACGGGGTCGACGGCGTGCTGGTGGCCCCCGGCGACCCGCAAGCGCTCGCCGAGGCGCTGCGCGATCTGTGGGAGGAGCCCCAGCGTCGCATCGAGATGTCACGTGCCGCCGCCGCCGACGTCGAGCGCTTCGCCTGGCCGCGCGTCGCCGCCGAGGTCATGGCGGCCTACGAGGACGCGATCGCCGTGCCGGCCCCGGCGGGGGCCGTTCAGCGTGCCGCGGTCGCGGTCGGCGCCCGCTCCGCTGACCTCAAGCCGCCGGTCCGCGCTCGCCGGATGCCGAGCCTCGAGCCGCGCCCGACGTCCCGCCGGGGGCCGGCGGCCGCGTTCGCGCGGCGAACGGCGATTCTGCTCGTCTCGCTGGCCGCGCTCGCGCTCGCCTACAAGGCTCTGACGACGATCGGGCTGGGCAACATCGCCCAGGCGCTGCTCGCGTCCAGCCCGTCCTTCGTGATCCTCGGGCTGGCGGTGATGTGCGCCGCGATGGCCCTCCGCGCCGTGTCGTGGCACGCGATCCTGCGCGCCGCGCTCCCCCACGCGCGGGTGCGAATGTCGGACGCGATGCAGGGCACGTTCATCGGCGTGCTCATGTCGTCCACGCTGCCGGCGCGGCTCGGCGAGCCGTCCCGCGCTTTGGTGGTGGCCCGGCGCACCGGCCATCCACGCGAGCATCTGCCGGTCGTGCTCGGCACGGTCGTCTCGCAGACGCTGCTGAATATCGTCGCCCTCATCATCCTCGGCACCGTCATGTTCTCGTCGGTCGACCTTTTCAACGGCCACCAGAACGCGCTCTTGGTGGCGGCGGTTGCTCCGTTGGCCCTGCTTCTGCTCGTCCTGCTGGCGCCGTTGGTGCTGCGCCACAGCGCCGCCGCCGGGCGGTTCGGGCGCCTCCAGGCGCTCATGGTCCAGGCGCGCCGCGCCATGACCCGCGTGAGGGTCGGCCTGGTCGTGTTCCGCCGCCCCCGGCTCGGCGCCATCGCCGCCTCCGCCCAGCTCGGCGCGTGGGCGCTGCAGTGGCTGTCCTGCTACATCCTGCTCGTCGCGCTCGGCCTCAGCCACCAGGCGGGCATCGCCGGGGCGGCCGCGGTCCTGTTCGCCGTGAACATCACGGCGGTGCTGCCGGCCACGCCGGCCAACCTCGGCGTGTTCCAGGCGGCCTGCGCCGCCGTCCTGCACGCCGGCTGGCACGTCGGCCTTGGCACCGGTGTTGCCTACGGGGTGATCCTCCAGGCGGTCGAGGTCTCAACCGCGATCCTGATGGGCACCCCGGCGCTGCTCAAGGAGGGGATGTCCTGGCGTGAGGTCCGGCTACGCGCGATGCACGCTGCGCCGGTCAAGCTCCCCGCCCGGCCGCACCGCCCGGCCGGGCGACGGTCGGGGTCGGCGGTCGACGTCCAGGGATAGCCGGGCCGGCGCTCGGGCCTGCGGCGGGGTGAGCGGCCAGTGCCGGGTGCTCGAGGCGCTCGAGCTGCGCGGGGCTCATCTGCGGCCCGCCGACCGCCTGGAAGACCTCGATCGAGGCGATCTGGCCCTCGACCAGCCGGACGACCCACACGATGCTGGCGAGGATTCGGCCACCGGCGCGCTGGCCTTCGGCACGCCCGAAGCCGATCACCGACTGCTGAGCCAGCCGGAATGTGGGCGGGGTCAGCCTCAGCTCGTCCCATACGGCGGCCACATCGCTCAGATAGCCGCGGACCCCGTCGAGGCCACGATAGGGCTCGGGCCGCTGGGTGACCTGCTGGGTGACGAACGGCCGCAGCACGATGTCCGGGCGGCAGAAGGCGAGCATCGCCGTCACATCGCGCGCGGCGAACGCCTCGAAGGCGGTCCGCACGAGCCCGATCGGATCGGCGCACCCGGCCGAGGCGGCACCCGCGGCGGCGGGGGCGCAATCCGCCGCCGGCCCGGACTGGGAGGTGGGGGTGAGCCCGGCGGAGGCGGCATCGGTGAACGCGCCGCAGGAGGGCGCGGGCCGGCCGAACAGATAGCCCTGCGCCTGATCGACGCCGAGCTCCTTGAGCATGATCAACGTCGCCTCGTCCTCGACGCCCTCAGCGATCGTCGTCTGGTCAAACTCGCGGGCCAATCCGACGATCCCACGAATGACGCGGGCGTCGGTCTCGCTGGTGGTCAGCTCCCGCACGAAGTCGATGTCGATCTTCAGATAGTCGGCGGGGAGGTGCTTGAGGTAGCTGAGGCTGCTGAAGCCGGTGCCGAAGTCGTCGAGGGCCAGCCCGCAGCCCAGCTCCCGCACCCGCTGCGCGAACTCGCGCCCGGCCTCGGTCTGGCCGACGAACGCGGTCTCGGTGACCTCGACCACGAGCAGCGCCGGGTTGACCCCGGTGTCCTGGATCGCGGTGGCGAGCTCGCGAATGATGTTCGGGTCTGAGATTGAGCGTCCCGAGAGGTTGAATTCGGTCGGGGTCCCACCGGCCGCGGTCCGCACGGCCTGGCGGACGACCCAGCGGTCGATCTCGGAGATGAGCCCGTAGCGCTCGGCGGCGGGCAGGAACTCCGCGGGGGCGATGATCCTCCCGTCGTCGGTGCGCATGCGCAGGAGCAGCTCGTTCTGGACGGTCTGGCCGGTGACGAGATCGACGATCGGCTGTGAGTAGAGGACGAGCCGGTCCTCGTCCAGCGCGTCGCGGATGCGCCCGAGCCAGACCGCGTCGCCGACGTCGTGCTCGAGACGGACCTCGCGCTCCTTGCGCTCGGTGATGTCGACGAGCTGGGAGTAGAAGGCCTCGACCGACCCGTCGGGGCGGCGGACCGGAGTGATGTGGAGCATGCCCCAGGCGAGACTGCTGTCGGCCCGGAAGAACCGGTGCTCGGACTCAAACGTGCACGTGCTGCCATCGAGCATCTGATCCAGCGCGACGCGGAGGGCGGCGAGATCGTCGGGGTGGGAGAACGAGGACATCGGCTGTCCGAGCAGCGTCTCGCGCGGACGGCCGAGCAGACGGCACATCGCGTCGTTGACGCGCACGCAGGAGCCATCGGCCGGATCCGACAGGGCCATTCCGATCGGGGCGGCGTCAAAGCCCTGGCGGAGCATGTCCTCGGCGGCCAGGCGCTCGGACTCGGCCGTGCGTTGGTCGGTGACGTCGAGGACCGCGCCGCGCATGTACAGTGCCCGCCCCGGCTCCCGGGGGACCAGCTCGGCATGCAACGAGAAGATCCGCGTGCCGCCGTCGGCGCGTACCACGCGATACTCACAGGCGACCGAGCCGGCCGTCACGCACGCCCGCCCCAGGCCGGCGACGAGCTGGCGATCGTCGGGATGCACGAGCTCGAGATGGGACCGGGCGGTCAGCCGCTGCTTGTCGTTGAGTCCCAGGAGCCGGGCCAGGCCCGCGGAGAACGTGATGTCGCCCGTCCGCACCGCCATCTCCCAGCTGCCGACGCCGACCATGCGCTCGGCCTCACGCAGCCGGGCCTCGCTGCGAGCGAGCCGGTTCGTCATGCGGAGCCGCTCGGTGATGTCCTCCATCACGGCCACGACCGAGGTGACGGCCCCGTCGCCGTCGCGGACCGGGGCCATCTGCACCCAGTAGGTGCGGTGCCCGTCCTGGGTCCGGTACTCGAATGACTGCGATTCGCCGGTGATCGCCGCGTGGTAGCGCGGGATCAGGCTCGGGAGCGCCTCAGCGGGGAGCACCTGCTCGAGGGTGAGCCCAATCCAACCCCGAGTCCGGAGGCCATGCGCGTCGAAGGCCCCACCCTCGACGTGGACGATCCGCCGCTCGGCGTCGGCGATCAGCACCGCCGCCGGGGCCACTGCCGGGGTCAACGCCGCGCCCGCACCCCGCGACTCATCCGCGGCCGCCGGCAGCCCATTCGCCTTCCGTACCGCGGCTGTACCGAACCGTGAGTTCACCCCGAGTGAGATCGGCACCGTCCGAAAACTCTACATCCCCACTTTGCGGTGTTTCAGGATGGGGCCGGCACCAGGGCCGGCTCGTCGTCGGCGTCCGCGGTCGGATCGGTGTCTGACAGCTCGGCCGAGCGGGCCGGATCCTTATCGGTGCCGGCCACGAGCTCGTCGTCGGCGACCTTCCCCGGCTTGGGCAGAAAGCCCGACTTCATCCCGAAGTACACGGCCTGGGGATGGTGGGCGACGATCGCCAGCGTCGACTGCTCGGGCTCGACGGCGAAGCCGCCCGACAGGCTCAGTCCGATCGACGGCGCATCGAGCAGCGCGAACACCTTGGTCAGCTCGGACTGCTCCGGGCACGAGGGATAGCCCCAGGAGTAGCGCCGGCCCTGGGCCGGCGCGATCCCGAGCTCTGACCGGACTCGCGCGTGCAGCCACTCGGCCATTCCCTCGGCCGTTTGGACGCCCAGCCCGTGGACGAACAGCTGCTCGGCGTATTCCCCGTCGGCCTCGAGCGACGCCATCAGCTCGGTGACCTCCTCGCCCGCGGTGACCGCCTGAAGCGCGACGACGTCGACCTGACCAGATCCGACCGGCCGGTAGAAGTCAGCCAGGCAGATGCGGTCGTGCCGGGGCTGGCGCGGGAACACCAGCCGCTCCAGCTCGCGCGGGTGGGCGGGGTCGAAGTCCTCGGGATCCCAGACGATCAGCTCGTTGCCGTCGG
>DATCFW010000092.1:0-5438 GCA_036509295.1 Solirubrobacteraceae bacterium
GGGAGACGGCTCGCTGTTCACCAGCGGCCTCTCGGTGAACGAGTTCGCGCTGCTGCGCCAGCTCGGGCCGCAGCCGCTCGCTCAGGTGATGGGCGCCAGCGTGGTGCGGACCGGATGGCAGTATCTGCCGGCGCTCGATCCGGGGGCGGCTCGGATCATCTACGCCGGCTATCGAGGCGGCGGAACCATCGTCACCGGGGACCGCTGGGGCAACCGGATCGGAGAGGCGTCGCCGGCCCAGGTCCGCCAGTACAAGCGCCACACCGAGGTGGTATGCGAGCTGGACACGCTGACCGACGCGTGGAATCTGGCGCGGCGCCGGGCGCTGGATCGCCTGCGCGAGGAGGCCCTGCTGGTCGGCGCCGACGCGGTCGTTGGCGTCCATGTGCACCGTGGCGATCGCGACCTCGCCAAGGGGACCATCGGTTTCGTCGTCACCGGGACCGCGATCCGGCTCCCGAACGCCACCGGCACGAACGACCCGACCCTGTCCAATGCCTCGGTCCAGGACTACTGGCGGCTTCACGCCGCCGGTCATGAGCCCGCCGGGCTGGTGGCGACTACCGCGGTGGTGTTCGCCTCGCCGTCCCAGAGCACCCGGCTGCGCCGGGCGCGGACCATCGCTTCAAACCAGGAGCTCGATGAGCTCAGCCAGGCCTTTCACGCGGCGCGTGACACGGTGCGGGCCCGATTGCTCGGCCAGGTCTCCGACGTGCGCGGGACCGCCGCGGTCGGGGTCTCCTTCCAGCATTCGGTGCACCGGGAGAAGTTCGCGCTGGCGTCCTCGATCCAGACCACCGACTGGCGCGGATGGCATCGCGGCCGGTTCGGGGTGCCCTACCGCGTATCGGGTCACTCCGACACCGATCGCCGCGGCTGGGTGATCACGATGCACGCCGCCGGCACCGCCGTGCGCCGTCGTCCGGGGGGCCGGGAGCTGTCAGTCAAGCCAACGATCAGGATGGGGGGCCGATGACCGAATATGACCCGGGCTCGCTGGAGGGGGTGCCGCAATCGGGCGTCGATCGTCTCGCCCAGAACCGCGACGGGCTGTACACGTCGGACCTGAGCGTCAACGAGTTCCTGCTCGTCACCGAGGCCGGCTTCGATCCGGTCGGTCTCGTCGTCGGCAGCTCGATCTTCCACATCGGCTTCCAGGTCACGGGGCCCACGGTCAGCCGCGAGCTCGACGTCCTCTCCCAGGCGATGTACAGCGCCCGGCATCTCGCCATGACGAGGATGGAGGAGGAGGCCGATCAGCTCGGCTCCGACGGGATCGTCGGCGTCCGCCTGGAGATCGGCCGCTACGACTGGGGGCCCAACATGGCGGAGTTCATCGCCATCGGGACCGCGGTCAAGCATCGCGACGGCGTGCTGCATCGCGCCCCCAACGGGCGGCCGTTTCAGAGCGATCTGTCCGGCCAGGAGTTCTGGACGTTGCTGCGCACCGGCCATCGCCCGGTCGGGATGGTGATGGGCAGCTGCGTCTACCACGTGGGGCGGCGCGGACCGGTCCGGACGATCGCTCAGACGGGCCGCAACGTCGAGTTGCCGAACTACACCCAGGCGCTCTACGAGGCCCGCGAGCTGGCGATGCAGCGCATGCAGACCGAGGCTCAGGAGCTGAGCGCCGATGGCATCGTCGGCGTGTCGCTGTCGGAGACGAGCCACGGCTGGGGCAGCCACGTGATCGAATTCTTCGCGCTCGGCACGGCGATCGTCGCCACCGACACGGGCTCAACGGTGCAGCCCCCGGTCACCGTGCTGGACCTCAACGACCGCTGACCTGAGCGCAGACAAAGGGCCGAGCCCGCGGCCACGCGACGGATCCGACGTGGCGGGGAGAGCCGGCAGCCAGTCATTTGCTAAGTCTGAACTTATCAGATTAGACTTATGATTATGAACGCAAATCCGGACCCCGATCAGGTCGCCGCGGCAGTGCGCGTGAGCATCGGGCTGCTTGTTCGGCGGCTGCGGCAGATCAAGGCCGAGGGCGAGCTGACGCTCCCCGAGACGGCCGCACTCAGCCGGCTGGATCGCGGCGGGCCGATGACGTCGAGCGCGCTGGCCAAGCTCGAGCAGATCAGCCCGCAGTCGATGGGCGCGACCCTGGCCGCGCTGGAGGCGCGTGGGCTCGTTGAGCGCAGCCCGGACCCCGACGATGGGCGGCGCGCGGTCATGTCGATGACCGACGCCGGGCTCGAGATGCTGCGCAACCGGCGCAATGAGCGCGTCGAGCAGATGGCGGTTGCGCTGGCCGCGGAGTTCACGCCCGCCGAGCTTGCTCGGCTGATGGCCGCGGCGCCCCTGCTCGAACGTCTCGCGCAGAGCATCTGATGCCGGCGGCCGACGAGCGCTACAAGTGGATCGCGCTGTCGAACACGACGATGGCCGTGTTCATGTCGGCGCTCGATGGCTCGATCGTCATCATCTCGCTACCGGCGATCTTCCGCGGCATCCACCTCGATCCGCTGGCGGCGGGCAACATCAGCTACCTCCTGTGGATGATCATGGGCTACCGGCTCGTCCAGGCGGTCCTCGTCGTCACGCTCGGCCGCCTCGGCGACATGTACGGCCGGGTGCGGATCTATAACGCCGGCTTCGCGGTGTTCGCGTTCGCGTCGGTGCTGCTCTCATTCGACCCGTTCACCGGAGGCCACGGGGCTCTGTGGCTGATCGGCTGGCGCGTGCTGCAGGCGCTCGGCGGCTCGATGCTCACGGCCAATTCGGCGGCGATCCTGACCGACGCGTTCCCCGACGATCAGCGGGGATTGGCGCTGGGCATCAACCAGGTCGCCGCCATCGCCGGCCAGTTCATCGGCCTGGTCGCCGGGGGACTGTTGGCGGCGATCGACTGGCGGGCGGTGTTCTGGGTCAACGTCCCCGTCGGCGTGTTCGGGACCGTGTGGGCCTATCGCAAGCTCCGGGAGACCGGTGAACGCCATCCCGGCCGGATCGACTGGTGGGGCAACGTCACGTTCGCCGTCGGGCTGGGCGCGATCCTGATCGCGATCACCAACGGGATCAAACCCTACGGACACCACACGATGGGGTGGACCAATCCGGCGGTGTTCGGCTCGCTCATCGGTGGCGTCGTGCTGCTCGGCGTGTTCGCGGTGATCGAGAGCCGGATCGCCGAGCCGATGTTCCAGCTGGGGCTGTTCCGGATCCGGGCGTTCGCCGCCGGCAGCCTGGCGGGTCTGATCGCGGCGATCGCCCGCGGCGGATTGCAGTTCGTGCTGATCATCTGGCTGCAGGGGATCTGGCTGCCGCTGCACGGCTACAGCTACAGCGAGACGCCGCTGTGGGCGGGTATCTATCTGCTCCCCCTGACGGCCGCCTTCCTCGTCTCGGGCCCGCTGTCGGGCGCGCTGTCAGATCGTTTCGGGGCCCGCGGCTTTGCCACCGCTGGGATGCTCGTGTTCGGTGCCAGCTTCGTCGGCCTGCTGCTGCTGCCGGTCGATTTCTCCTACGGGGCGTTCGCGCTGCTCATCGTGCTCAACGGCATCGGCGTCGGCATGTTCGCCGCCCCCAACTCGTCCTCGATCATGGGCAGCGTCCCGGCCGCGCAGCGCGGCGCCGCGTCGGGGATGCGCTCGACCTTCCAGAATTCGGGCACGGCGCTGTCGATCGCGGTGTTCTTCGCGCTGATGATCGGCGGCCTGGCGAGGACGCTGCCGACGACGCTCACCCATGGCCTCCAGCGCCAAGGCGTCGCCGGCGCGATCGCGCACCACGTGGGCTCGCTGCCGCCGGTGTCGTCGCTGTTCTCGGCGATACTCGGCGTCAATCCGATCGGACACCTCCTGGCGACGAGCGGCGGACTGGCGACGTTGCCGGCGACCAACCGCCAGGTGCTCACCGGGCGGGAGTTCTTTCCACACCTCATCGCGGCACCGTTTCACGATGGCCTGGTCGTGGTGTTCAGCGCCGCCGGCGCTCTGTCGGTGCTCGCCGCGCTGGCCTCGCTGCTGCGCGGCGGCCGGTCTGTCGGACCGCCGGCCTCGCGGGCCGCCGCGGCCGCCGCCGCCCAGCTGCCGATCCCCGCCGGTTGAAGCGTCCACGACTCCCACGAACCCCACGAGCAAGGAGAACCAATGACCGATCCGCTGCCCACCGTCGACCCTCGCCGGACCGCGCTGCTGGTGATGGACTACCAGCCCGGCATCCTTGGCCGTCTCGACGACGCCGACGCGCTGCTGGACCGCGCCGTCGACGCCATCGGCCAGGTCCGCGATGCCGGCGGCCACATCGGCTACGTCCGCGTCGCCTTCGCCGACGAGGACTACGAGGGGATCCCCGCCACCAGCCGGATGGGCGCCATGGTCGCGTCGGCCGGGAGGGCGTTTCACGCCGACGAGCCGGCGACTGCGGTCCACGAGCGGATCGCTCCGCAGGGCGGCGATATCGTCGTGCGCAAGACCCGGGTCGGCGCTTTCTCCACCACCGACCTCGAGCAGCAGCTGCGCGACCGGGGGGTCGACACGTTGATCCTCGCCGGCATCAGCACCAGCGGAGTCGTGCTGTCTACGGTGCGTGACGCCCACGATCGGGACTACCGGCTATTCGTCCTGGCCGACGTCAGCGCCGACCCCGAGCCGGGCGTGCACGCGTTCCTCACCGAGCGCATCTTTCCCCGCCAAGCGCACGTCATCGCGCTCGCTGAGCTCCCCGGGGTGTTGTCAGGCGCGGCCGCCAATTCCTGACCTCAGACATCGACCCATCCGCCCCGCCCCGCGCCGTTACCCTGATTGCGGGCCCCCGTAGCTCAGCTGGATAGAGCAACGGCCTTCTAAGCCGTGGGTCGCAGGTTCGAGTCCTGCCGGGGGTATCTTGGAGGGGGATGGAAATGGGCGGAAAATACCTGCAAACGGCGGTGTGTGAGGTGTCGGCGGTTGCGAGAAGCGGAATACCGATTCCGGCCGTTTCCGGAGATTGCCGCAGGGTTTTTGGTTCATCTGTGGATCAAATCGCACTGAATCAGTGAGGCTTATGGGTGTGCCTCGGCCGCCTCGGGCGAGAAGAGCCGCGGCGGTTTTGCGTTTTTGGCATCCTTGACGCCACGATGGCGGACGCGGACCTCTTGACGGTGACCCAGGCGGCGAAGGCGCTGAGCTCGTCCGGGCAATCGGTCCGGAACTGGATTCGCGAGGGGCGGCTGGCGGCGGTCCGGATCGGCAACCGCTTTCTCATCGCGCGGGCGGAGGTGGAGCGGATGCGGGGCGAGGCGTCGGCGGCGGTGGGGGAGGGGCCGTGGGAGTTCGCCGACGGCGCACCCACGGTTCCGCTGCCACGGGCGGCGGGAGCGGCGGGCATCGAGAGGCTGTTGGGAGACTGATGGCGGGTGCTGAGGACGCGTTCGCCGAGGCACGCGAGGTCTGGCGCGGAGCTTTACGCGAGCACGTGCTCGCTCCGCCGGATGCGGGCTTCGGCGCCCG
>DATCFW010000093.1:0-16197 GCA_036509295.1 Solirubrobacteraceae bacterium
GGCGCGCCAGCCGTCACGTGGGCCAGCTGGCGCTCCAGCCAGTCGGGCGCCGGGCACGAGTCGGCGTCGGTGCACGCGATGAGGCCCAGCGGACGGTCGCTGTCGAGCAGCCGCTGGCAGGCAGTGTCCATCCCGACGCGGCGTGCTGCTCCGGCTCCCGTGCCCGCCCGCGCGATCGTCGTCACGGTCAGGCCCAGTGAGGCGACGGTGTTCGCGACCACCGCCGCCGTCGCATCCTCGCAGCCATCGAGCACGACAATCGTCTCGAAACGGTCTCGGTCCAGCGTCTGCGTCGCGAGCGCTCGCAGACAGGCCCCGATCCGGTGCTCCTCGTCGCGAGCCGGGATGACGACGACCGCGTCTAGACCCATGCCGCGCCCTCCGCGATCAGCGATTGCCCGCGCTCGTAGTCGTCGTCGGCGTCGTGAGCCAGGACGCCGACGATCCGGCCATTGCGGCCATACCAGACGGTGAACGCCCCTCCCGCTCCGGACTCCAACCGGGACACGTCGTAGCCGTCGCCCCAGGCTGCGTACTTCAGCGTCCGGTCGCCGATCTCAGACCAGAATCCCGGCACGTCGTCCCAGACGGCGAGGCGGCCGGCTGCCGTCCGGCCGGCGATCGCGCCCTGACCGAGCGCATCGCCCCAGTGCTCCACCCGCAGCGGCCGCCGAGCCGCATCGTTGTCGGCCCGGCAGACATCCCCGGCGGCCAGCAGCCCGGGGATCGTGGTCCGCATGGCGCTGTCGACGACCACCGCGCCGTCAGTGAGCTCGGCGCCGGTGCCGGCGGCCAGTTCGCCCCGCGGGGCAACGCCGGCCGCCATGACCACCAGCGGCGCCGTGACCCGCTCGGGGCCGGCCGCCACGGACAGCCGCCCCGCGTCGCGCTCGATCGCGTCCACCCCGACGCCGAGGGCGAGCGCGACGCCGTCGTGCTCCAGCCAGGACGCGATCCGCGCGCCGGCCTCGTCGCCCAGGCGCCGGGCATTCGGCACCGCCTCATCTGAAATCAAGGTGGCCGGGTGGCCGCGGCGACGCAACGACGAGGCGATCTCGCAGCCGATGAACCCTGAGCCGATCACGATCACGTCGTCGCCGGGGCGGAGTCGGACCAACAGTTCCCGGACGTCATCGAGCGTGCGCACCACCCGAACGGCGGGATCGTCGCTACCGGGCACGGGCAGCCGCTTGGGCTGCGCCCCGGTGGCCAGCACGCAGTTGACGTACTCCAGCTCGCGTCCGCCTGAGAGCGTCGCCTTCCGGGCGTTGGCATCGAGCGCGACCGCCCGGCCGGACACCAGCGCGACCCCGTTTTCGGCCGGCCACCGGTCGTTCTCCAGCGGCAGCTCAGCCTCATCGATCTCGCCGCGCAGCAGCTCCTTGGTCAACGGGGGCCGGCGGTACGGCATCCGCTGCTCGTCGGCGATGATCGCGACGGACCCACGGCCGCCCGCCTCCCGGAACGCCCGCGTGGCGGCCATGGCCGCGGGACCGCCGCCGATCACGAGCAATTCGAACGGGACAGTCACCGGCGCTCCAGGACGTCGAGCAGATAGTCGTCGGTGCCGACGGCGGGCGGGCGGGCCGGGGTCGACGTCAGCCACGGCTGCGCGCGCAGGCGGGCATGCACCTCGGCCGCCGTGAACGGTCGCTCCGGTCCCGCCGGCCGCCAGTGGACCGCCACGACCCTCGTGCCGGGCCGCGTCACGCTTTGCAACACGCCGAGCGTCTCCGCCAGCCGCGGGCCATCGAGGTAGTAGAGGATCTCCGAGGCGACGACCAGGTCGTAGTGTCGCCGCGGAATCGCGTCCGGGATGCTCCCGAGGATCGTCGTCACATTCGGGCGCCCGCCCAGCCGGCGGCGCGCCGAGGCGACCGCCGTGGGGGCCGCGTCGATCGTCACCAGCACCCGGCAACGCGACGCCAGCAGGGCGCTGAACACCGCGATCGAGCTGCCGAGCTCGATCGCGGACTGGTACGGCCCGGGTCCGCATGCGGCGAGCGTCGCCTCGTACTTCGCACGCTCGTACGCGCTCGTTTCGTATGCCCACGGATCGGAGTCCTCCCGGTACCGCGTCTCGAAGTCGGCCGGCGTCATCTGGGTCACGGGCGGGCCCCCTCCAGGGCGGCAGCGCCGGCGCGCGCCAGCATCGGGTCCAGCCGGTGCTGGAGCAGGAACACCTCGAGGTCACGCCGCGCCCGGTCAAGCGCGGCTCCGCGCGCGAACGGACGCGAGCCACAGGCCCGGGCAGCCTCGTCGAGCAGCGTCCGGCAGGCGTCCGCGATCGCGGCGCGCCCATGCAGGGCCAGCGCGGCCAGGTCCGCGTCGTGGCCCGGCCGGTCCATCGCGGCGCCACCCGCCTGCAGCCACACGTCGATGGTCCGCTGCGCGGTCAGGATCCGGCCAGCCGCCAACCCCTCGAGGTCGCCGCGGCCCGGACGCTCGGCGATTGCGGCGAGGGCGCCATCGACGGCGGCGTCCGCCATCCCGCCCCAGCTGGCGGCGGTGCGCAGCGCATCCCGGGCGAACCATGGCTGCTGCGAGATCGCGCCCGGCTCGCCAAGCCGAGCCAGCACCGGGGCGTCATGGAACACGACCCGGTGAGAGACCGACGCCACCAAACCACGGGAGCGGTACCAGCTCGTGTCGATCTCCACCCGCCGGTCGTCGGTGAGATCGACCCAGACCGAGAGCGGAGGGCCGCCGTCGGGCGCCGGCCGGGCGAGGACGAGCGCCCGATGCAATCCGCTCGCGCCGGAACAGAACGTCTTGACGCCGCGGAGGACCTCGCCCCCGCTCGCCATTCGCACCGTTGCCGGCGGCCCCTCGCCGGGGACCGGATCGCCGCCCCAAACCCCGGCCCACAGCTGTCCGCCAATCACCGCGGCCAGCTCGCGGTGGCAGAGCTCCGCCGGCGCCTGGACGGCGATCCGCTCGACGGCGTTGAGGTGTCCGTCGAACAGCCGGCCCACCGAGCCGTCGGCACGAGCGACCCGCCGGACCAGCCCGAGCTCGATCGCCGCCGCGGGACGCACCTCGCCGGCCAGGGCGTTCCAACGCAGCGCGCCGGCGTCGCGCAGGAGCATGAACGCGTCATCCGGGAACCGCCCGACCCCGGGCGCCCCGTCGCGACCCGCCGCCCCCGCCGCGATGCGCTCGAGCGCATCGTCGAGACCCTCCAGCCCCGGCTCCGGGCCAGCACGATCGTTCACGTTGATGGTCACAGGGCGACGAGCCCGAGCCCGAGGTGCTCGGCGTGGCCAGCGATCAACTCGGCGAGATCGACGGTCTCACGGACGTCGGCACAGCGGGCGCCGGGACCGATCCCGTCGTGGGCGAGCACGATCGCCCCGGCGCGCAGCCCCCGTCGGGTGGCAGCGAACATGTCGGCCGCCGAGTCCCCGCGCCAGTCGTGCGAGTCCGCCGTCCAGCCGACCAGTTGGAGTCCATGCTCCTGCGCCACCGCCGCTGTCCACGGCGCACAGTCGCCCCACGGTGTTCGCCACAGGCGCGGCGTCACCCCGACGGCGTCCAGTCGCGTCAGCGCGCGCTCGGTGTCGGCCCGCCCCCAGGCGGCGTCGCGGGTGGAGTGTCGGACGTGCTCATCGCAATGCAACCCGACGGAGTGTCCGTCAGCGATCATCCGGGCGATCAGGTCCGGGCGCGCGGCGGCTCGCGATGCGATCGGGAAGAACGTCGCCCGCGCCCCAAGTCGGCCCAGCGCCTCGAGCAGGCGCCCGGTCCAGCGGCTGTCCGGGCCGTCGTCGAAGGTGAGCGCGAGGGAGTTCACCCGGTTCTAGTACCCCCGGACCGCCGGCGTACTCACGCCGTCACGCGTGGGGTCGTCCCGATGGACCGAACTGCTCCATCGGGACGCGCCCCGCGTGTTGCCCCCACTTCTGACTCATGTCGGTGGCGCGGCGCCGCGCCATGCCACCGCTGCCGGGGGCAGCGTCAGCTTTCATACCCTTTTTTGGAAGATCTATTCACAGGTTGTGATCGCGCGCAGCGGACAACATGACGAGCGTCGCGAGACAATGGTTCGAGATGGCCTACAACGAGGACCTCGCCAACCGCATCCGTGAGCTGATCGCCGCCGAGCCCGGCGTGGTCGAGCAGAAGATGTTCGGTGGCCTGGCGTTTCTGATCGGCGGCCACATGTCGGTGAGCGCCAGCGGTGCCGGGGGGTTGCTCGTGCGCGTCGCTCCCGCCGAGACACCGGGGCTGCTCGCCAAGCCCCATGCGGCGCCGTTCGTGATGCGCGGGCGGGCGATGGACGGCTGGCTGCGGGTCGACGCCGAGGGCGTTCGGACCAAGCGCCAGTTGGAGCGGTGGGTGGCTCGCGGCGTCGCTCACGCCCGCTCGTTGCCACCCAAACACAGCTAGAGCACCGCGGGCGGGCACGCTCCCGCGCACCGAGCCGCTGGGCACTGTCGATCTGGCCCCAGGCCGTTCGTATAGAGGGTGACAATCACCGAATCACGGCCCGCGCCCCAGCGGCCGGAAGGGAGCCACCATGAAGTCATATCTGCTCACCGTCATCCAGCCGGACGGACCCGCACCCGCCCCGGAGGCGCTGCACCGGATCATGGAGGATGTCGACGCGCTCAACGAGGAGATGCGGGCGGCCGGAGCGTGGGTGTTCTCCGCTGGCCTGCACGAGCCGAGCACCGCCACCGTGCTGCGGCCGAGCGGAACCGAGGTCCTGATGACCGATGGACCGTTCGCCGAGGGCAAGGAGCACGTCGGCGGGTTGACGATCGTGCGGGCGGACGATCTGGACTCGGCGCTGGAATGGGGCCGCCGTCTCGCCGTGGCCACGACCCTGATGATCGAGGTGCGTCCGTTCCAGGACCGGCGCCCGGATTGAGCGGCGCCGTGCCGGCGACGGTGGGTCCGAGTCCCGAGGACATCGAGCGTGTGTTTCGCGAGCAACACGGGCGGGCGGTGGCCGTCCTCGTTCGGCGCTTCGGGGACATCGACCTCGCCGAGGAGGCGGTCCAGGACGCCTTCGCCGCAGCGCTGGTCGCCACGCCCAGGCGGCGCTGCTGGACCGCGGGGACGAACCGCCGCAGGAGGGACCGGTGCCGGACGACCGTCTGCGCCTGATCTTCACCTGCTGTCATCCGGCCCTGGCGCTCAGCGCCAGGGTCGCCCTGACATTGCGGCTGCTCGGCGGTCTGACGACGGTCGAGATCGCCCACGCGTTTCTCGTCTCGGAGCCGACGATGGCACAGCGACTGGTGCGGGCCACGGGCAAGATCCGCGATGCCGGCATTCCGTATCGGATTCCGGCGCAGAGCGACCTCCCCGATCGCCTGGCCGGGGTGCTCGGTGTCGTGTACCTCATCTTCAACGAGGGCTACACCGCCAGCAGCGGCCGCGAGCTGGTCCGCGACGAGCTGTGCGCCGAGGCGGTCCGGCTCGGCCGTCTGCTCGTCGCGTTGATGCCCGATGAGCCGGAGGCGCTCGGTCTGCTCGCCCTGATGCTCCTCGTACAGAGCCGCCGGACGGCGCGGACGTCGTGTGACGGCGAGCTCGTGCGGCTGTCTCAGCAGGACCGCTCGCGGTGGGACCCCGCGCTCATCGCCGAGGGACAGGCGCTCGTCCGCCGATGCCTCGCCCGGCGCCAACCCGGTCCGTACCAGATCCAGGCAGCGATCAATGCCGCGCATACCGACGCGCTCACCGCCGCGGATACCGATTGGGTCCAGATCCTGGCCCTCTACGACCAGCTCCTCCCACTCGCCCCGAGCCCCGTGGTCGCTCTCAACCGGCTGGTGGCGGTGACCGAGGTGCACGGTGCTCACGCCGCCCTGCCGCTGCTCACCGAGCTGGATCTGCCCGAGTACCACGTGTTCCACGCGGTGCGGGGCGACCTGTTGCAGCGCCTGGGACGCCACGACGAGGCGGCCGCGGCCTACGACGCGGCGATCGCCCTCACTCAGAACGATGCCGAGCGGGCCGCGTTGCGGCGCCGGCGCGACACCGCCGGCTGAGACCCGCCCGCCCGCCCCGAGGCGGCGGTCACACGGAGGCGGTCAGGTGGATGCGGTCGCGCCCGCGCGACTTGGCCTCGTACAGCGCCGCGTCGGCTCGGGCCACGACGACATCCGCGCTCTCGCCCGGAGCGGCGATGACGATGCCCGCCGAGCAGGTGCCGCCGCGGGGGACGCAGCACCGGACCCGCTCGGTCACCTCGGCAGCGATGTCACCGTCGCAGTCGCGCAGCAGCAACCCGAACTCCTCTCCCCCGAGCCTGGCCACCAGGTCCCCACCGCGGAGCATGCCGCGCCACGCGGCGGCAGTCTCCTTGAGCAGCCGGTCCCCGGCGGGGTGGCCGTGGGCGTCGTTGAACGCCTTGAAGTGATCGAGATCGAGCATCGCGATCGCCAGCGATCCATCCTCGGCCAACGCGTCCTCGGCCAACGCGTTCGCGAGCGCGGCGTCCCAGGCACGCCGGTTGGGAAGGCCGGTGAGCGGGTCGGTCTGCGCCTCTCCGGCGAGGCTGTCCATCGCATCGGCCCGGGCGATCGCGGCGGCCGCCTCGTGGGCCAGCAGCGTCGCCGTCGACTGCGCGCCCGCGGATGGGACGCGGTCCGGCCACGCGACGACGAGCACGCCGATCGCCATGCCGTTGCGCATCAACGGCTGGTACAGAACCGATCGCGGACGCCCGGACGCGATCCACAATGCGCGGTTGCCCACCCGCGCCTCGAAGTCATCGGTGAGCAGCAGCGGGCGGCCGGAACGGAACACCTCGGGCACGGCGCTCTCCTGCGCGGCGATTTCCCGTGAGATGCCGACGTCGATGCCGCTCACCGCGGTGCAGAACAGCTCGGTGCAGGCCCCCGGAGCCGGCTCATAGAGCAGCGCCACGGTCGCGCCGCTGATGGACTTCGCCGCCTCGCACACATCGATCCGCGGCTGGGGGCTGTCGAACAGCCCCCGCACCACGTCGCCGAGCCGCTCGAGCACGTGCTCGCGCTCCCGGGCATCGCTCGCCTGGCGGCGCACCCGCTCCACCAACTGCTGTGTGGCAAAGCCGATGATCGTGTAGACCGTCACCGCCAGCAGTGCTGAGCGGTACTGGCTGTGGGGATAGAACGGCGACCCGACGACGAGGATCGGCGCGATGTAGAACACGGCCACCCCGGCGAGGATGAGACCCAGGTCCCGGCGCCGGCGCGAGTACAGCGCGATGTGGAACACCGGGATGATCGCCAGGCCGCCGGCGCCCGAGCTGATGCCGCCGGCGGAGTTGCGCAGCATCGCGACGGCGACGAGGAATGCCACCCCGCCGGGCACGATCCCGTCGCGCGCCCAGCGCCCCCCGCGCGCGGTGAGCATCGTCAGCCCGAGCGCGACAATCGCCATCGCCGAGGCGGCGGAGTACTGGGGCCAATTGATGCGCGAGCCGACGAGGACCACGATCCAGGCCAGCGACGCCGCGCCCACGAAGGGCCCGAGCGCCTTGAAGGTTGCGGTTCGGTCCCTGTCCATGTCACCGCTCACCGACGCCGGCATCGGCGTTCCTGGACGAACGGCTGACCCGCTGGCCCGCATCTGGACGGATGACTGACGGAAACCCGCGCGCCGCGGGCCGCGGTTCCGCGCCTGGGCACCGGACGTCCGGTCGCCCAAGCGGGCACACTGTGGACGTGGCGGAGTTGGTGTCAGACGCGGACCTGCTCAGCGGCGCGTTGCGCCGCGATGGTCACGGGCAGCGCTACCGTCGCGGCCAGGCGCTGTTCACCGAGGGCGACCGCGCCGAGCGGGTGTTTCTCATCGAGAGCGGCTGGGTGCTGATCTCCAGCACCTCGCCCGAGGGCCGGGAGATCGTGCTCGGGATCCGCGGCAGCGGCGAGATCATCGGTGAGATGTCGATGCTCGACGGCGCGGCGCGCTCGGCCACCGCGGTGGCGATCGGTGACGTCGACGCCATCGTCAGCCCCGGCGCCACCCTGAATCGAGCCCTTCAGGACGCCGCCGCCGCTCGGGGGCTGGTGCTCATCCTCGCCGCCCGTCTGCGCGATGCCGACCGCACCCGGATCCAGTTCGCCACGCTCGACACCCTGGGCCGCGTCGCCGAGCGGCTGCTCGAGCTCAGCGAGCGATTCGGCCACGACACCGGGAACGGGATCGCGGTCGAGCTGCCGCTGTCCCAGGAGCAGCTCGCCAGTTGGTGTGGGGCCTCGAGAGAGTCGACGGTCAAGGCGCTGGGCACGCTGCGGTCGCTGCACTGCATCACCACCGGTCGCCAGAGCCTCGTCATCCACGACCTCGTCGCGCTGCGCGTCCACGCCAGGCGGCGCCCGTCAGGCTGACACCGAGCTGGCCACGGACGGGGGAAGGAAAGAGCACTGACCCGGACCGCGCGCCTCGGTCATGGGCCGACGCGCCGGGCTGGGCTCACGCCCGCCACGGTCACGTTCAGCGGGGGCGGGTAGGTCACCGTCTCCTGACACCCCAGCCGCGCGCCCGCGTCGCCGGCGGCCGGCACGTAGCTCCGTGATCGCGCGCCGGCGATCACCGCGCCGTCTCGCCGCCAGCGCCAACCGTCGAAGGCGAGTGCGTGAGCCGACGGGCGCAGCCGGTCCCACGTCGCCCAACGGCCAGGATCGCACCCCAGCGCCACGCCGACCGCCGGCCGACCGCTCACGGTCGGGCGCCGGCGCAGGGCCGGCCGCGAGAGAACTCACGGATCGTGCCGTTCCGCGTGATCTGACCGATGGCGCCGGTCGACCCGTCGTCACTGAACCACATCGCCCCGTCCGCCCCGGCGGCGATCGCCACCGGAGAGCTACCGGCCGCCAGACCCCGCGAATGCTCGGTGATGCGGCGTGTTCGATCAGTTCGCCCAGCGCGTGTCGTTCCTGGCCAGCTCTCCACTGTTCTTCGTCGGGTGTGCGGCGGTGGTGCTCATGTGGGCGATCGGGTTGATCGTCGGTGCCAGCGATCGATTCGAGTCGGCTGCGGCGGGTCTGATGTCAGCGGTGACGCTGATCCTGGTGGCGGTCCTGAGGAACTCTGAGCTGCGGACCGAGCGAGCACTGCAGACCAAGCTCGATGCGATCGCCAGCTCATTGCTCCCAGGATCGGCGGGGCCATCCGGGCGACGCGGAACACCAGCTCGAGCGGTCGATCGGCGTTCACGAGGAGATCTAAGGGCCGAAGACCGGCGGAGGTCGCGGACCGATCTGGTCATCGCCAGCCGATGCATCAGACTGACAATCGGTGATCAGCGATGCCCGATCCAGCCTCTAATCCGATGCCGCCGGAGCGCCGGTCGGCCGAGTCCGGCGGACCGCCCGGCCCGGGTGGCAGCGGGAGTACCGGTGGCGGCCGGGGCAGCCGCCGATCCGGCGTCGTGCGCCTGATGGCGCTGCTGGCCCAGTCGCTCGCCTGGCTGGGCCGGGTCCTGCGCGGGCGCGTCGTCGAGCTCGTCGGAGGCCCGGCCAGAGCCCGGGTGATCCTCCTGTTCGGCGGGGTACTGGCGTTGAGCAGTGCGCAGATCTCCACGATCGGCGCCGTCGCTCCACAGCTCGAGCAGTCGTTGCACATCGGGAACACGAAGATCGGGCTCTTGAACTCGGTGGCCCTGGTGGTCGGCGCCGTCGCCGTCATTCCGGTGGGCCTCCTGGTCGACCGGTTCCGCCGCATCCCGATGCTCGCCGCGAGCATGCTCCTATGGAGCATCACCACCATCCTCGGCGCGATCGCCGGGTCCTACTCCACGCTCCTGCTGACCCGCATCGGCCTCGGCGCCGTGACGGCGACCGCTGGGCCGGCGATCGCCTCGCTGACCGGGGACTACTTCCCCTCCCGGGAACGCGCCCGCGTCTATGGGTACATCCTCAGCGGCGAGATCGCCGGTACCGCGGCCGGCTTTCTGATCAGTGGCACGGTGGCCAGCGTCTTCTCCTGGCGAGTCGCGTTCTTCCTGCTCGGCATCCCAGGACTGTTCCTGGCCCGCTCGCTGTGGCGAACCGTGCCCGAGCCCAAGCGAGGTGGGCAGAGCCGCCTGCGACCGGGCACGGTGCACTTCGGAGGCCCGCCTCGAGCCGCCGATCCGGGTGCCGACGAGCCGTTCGCCGACCGGCCGTCCTCCGACCCCCCGGACGCCGACGACGCGGACCTCGCCTACGAAGCCGCCACTCAGCGGGGCTTTCAGCCCAATCCCGAGCTGGTGCTCAACCGCGACCCCGATTCGATGTCCTTGTCGGACGCCGTCCGCTACGTGCTGAGCATCCCCACCAACATGCTGATGATCTTCAGCTCGTCGCTCGGCTACTTCTTCTTCGCCGGTCTGCAGACGTTCGCGCTCGTGTTCGTCCGGGGCCACTATCACGCCAGCCAGGCGACGGCGACGCTCGTGCTCGGGGCGCTGGTGCTCGGGTCACTCCTCGGCACGCTGGTCAGCGGGCCGCTCAGCGACGCGATCGTCCGCCGCGGACAATTCGAGGCGCGGGTGTGGGTGCCGGCGCTCAGCTACCTCGGCGCGGCAGTGGTGCTCATTCCCGGTCTGCTCAGCGGCAGCCTCGGCACCGCCGTGTGGTTCGACGCCGCCGGGGCGGCGCTCATCTCCGCCGCCAACCCGCCGCTGGACGCTGCCCGGCTGGACATCATGCCATCGGGCCTGTGGGGCCGAGCCGAGAGCACCCGTACCTTTCTGCGATCGCTGGCCCAGGCGCTGGCGCCGCTGCTGTTCGGCGCCGTCGCCGACGTGATCGCCGGCTTCGAGCCCCAGCAGGCGCCGATCGGCACCCACACTCAGCATCCGATCTCCGCCGGCAACGGGCTGCAGGCGTCCTTTCTGATCATGCTCATCACCCTTGGCGCCGCTGGATTCTTCCTGCTGCGCGCGCGGCACACCTACCCGACCGACGTCGCCACCGCGGGCGCCGGATGGAAGCCGAGCTCGCCCGAAGCTCCGGCGGACGCTCCGGGGTCGCTGGTGCCGCGTCACGATCGCACCGAGCGGCCCTGAGCAGTGTGCGAGCCGCCCCGGGTCATTCAGCCACGACCGGCTGGCCCCGTGGGCCGTTACGCGGCGCCCACGTGGAGCTCGTCGTCGCCGACGCGGATGACGTCACCCGGGTGCAGCTGCCGGCCCCGGCGAACCTCCGGATCACCGTTCACCAGAACGCGCTGGGCCGCCAGGAACGCCTTTATCTCGGCCCCACTGTCGACCACGCCCGCCAGCTTCAGCAGCTGACCGAGCCGGATCATCCCGCCGCGGATTGCGACCTCGCGCACCATCCGGGCACACGCTACCGGCCCGGCGGCACTGACCGACGGGCGCGCCCGAACCGGACGGGCGGTCGCGCCCCCCGAGTCCGGAGGGGTGCGAGCGTCACCATGTGGCAACGATGACCCGCGACGAGCTCCGCGACCACTGCCTGTCGTTTCTCGGCAGCGAGGAGACATTCCCGTTCGGCCCCGAGACCTCGGTGTTCAAGGTGGCCGGCAAGTTGTTCGCGCTGTCGCGGCTGGGCGAGGATCCCCTCCGCGTGAGCCTCAAGTGCGAGCCGGCACTCGCCGAGCAGCTGCGCGCGGCGCACGGCGCCGTGACCCCCGGCTACCACCTGAGCAAGCGCCATTGGAACACCGTGGTCGTCGACGGCTCGCTGCCGGACACGATGATCGAGGACATGGTGCAGGACTCGTATGACCTGATCGTGAGCGCGCTGTCGCGCGTCCGTCAGCGCGCGCTCGCCTGGCACCCTGACTCCTGAGCTGCGCCGGTCACCACGGCGCGATCAGGCGTCGCGCCATCTGAGCAGCAGCCCGCCGACGAGCACGGCGGCGGCCGCCCAACCGGCGAGCACGGCGAGGCCGGCCCACGGCGCGATCGGCAGGCGGCCGAGGTTGGTGGTGGCCTGGACCGCGAGCCCGGCGGTCATCGGGGCGATCTGCTGGAGATGACGCTTGAGCTGCGGGTCGGTGACGAGCGCGGCGAGGATCGGAAACAGGTAGAGCAGGCCGAGCACAAGGCCGATGGCCACGGCGGATTCGCGGACCGCGGTGGCAACGCCGAGGCTGAGCAGGGCGATCAGCCCGAGGTACAGCACCGAGCCGGCCGCCGCGCGCAGCGTCGGGCCGTGGCTGAGCGACAACAGCGCGTAGCCGTGGGCAGCGGTGAAGCCGTGGCCGGGCAGGATCAGCCGTCCGACGAGGACGCTGCCGAGCACCGCGACCGCTCCCGCCGTCAGGACCAGCGCGGTGAGGATGGCCGCCTTTGCCGCCAGGAGCGTCGGTCGGCGCGGGATGGCGGTCAGAGTGACACGGATCATGCCGGTGCTGTATTCGCCTGAGATCGTCTGCACGGCGAGGATCGCGATGATTGCCTGGCCGAGCTGGATCCCGACGAGGCTGAGCTTGGGGATGTCCTGGCCCGGGCCGGTCGAGCGGTAGGTGACCGCCAGTGCGACGATCGTGCCGAGCCCGACGGTCGCCGTGATCGTCGCGAGCATCAGCCAGCCGGTGGCGGCGACGGTGCGCAGCTTGGTCCACTCGGCGCGCAGGGCGCCGGTCATGCGTCCGTGGTGCGCAGCCGATGGCCGGCCAGGCCGAGCGCGATCAGGGCGTAGGCGAGCAGCACCGCGAACCCCACCGCCGGCGCGAGGGGGTAGAACCCCGAGGCCGGCGTGTAGAGGTAGTCGACCTGGTGGTATTGCGGGAGCGTCTGCTCGACGGCGAACGCGGCGGCGGGCGTGAGCCGCATCAGCCACTGCGCGACGCCGGCGGGCACCGCGGCGACGATCACGAGCATGTACGGCAGGACGATCAGCACGATCACGGCGGTGACCGCGGCGGCGCTGCGCCGCAGGATGGCACCCAGCGCGAGTGCGAGCACGGCGGTGAGCGCGAGCAGCGCGGCGGTGCCGAACACCACGCGCAACTCGGTGAGTGCGCTCGTCGGGTACACGTAGTTGCCATGGGAGCGGAGCAGGCGCGTCCCGAGCGGGATCGCGACCGCGGTGGCGGCCGCGCCGGCGAGAAATGTGACCGCGGCGATGACGAGCGCCTTGGCAAGCAGCACTCGTCCGCGGCGGGGACTGGCGGCGAGGGTGGTGTGGATCAGCCCGCGGCGGTACTCGGCGGTGATGAACATCGTCCCCAGCACGATCAGCACGATCAGCGCCACGAACACGCCCGTCAGGCTCGGCTGATCGGTGAAGGCGGCCGGCAGACCGACGGCCGGCGCAATGTCCCCGGACCCGGTGACGGTGAAACCTCCGCTCGATGGGTGGGACCCGACCGAGGTGAGCGTCGACGTCTGGCCGTTGGCCCCGACGTCCTGGCCGCGCCAGCGCCCGGCGGGCCACTGACCCTCGAGCGTCAGCCGATCAAACCGGGCGTTGGCCGCGGTCGCTTGCCCTCCGGCCCTGTCCCCGGCGAGGAACTGCTGGGACGGTGCAGTCTGGGGAGAGGTAACGAACAGCCCTGCCTGGACGCTCGCCGGCAGGCCCGCGAGACGTGCCGAACTCACCACGGTCCAGTGCGTTCCGTCAGCGGACGCGGAGCCGATGACGGTGTCGCCGGAGCGAGTCAGGCGCAGCCAGCGCGCCCCGGCGATGGACACGCTCGGACCGGCGGTGTCGTGGGTGTAGTCGTACTGCATGCGCACCCCGTGCGCGCCGGTGAGCATCACCGCGGCGTAGGCGGAGCCGAGCGTGGAGCCGGCGGTGAGCGTCAGGCCGGCCTTCGCCCACGGCTGGACCGGGCCGGGCGCCCCGACGAGGTCGCTCGTGCTGACCGCGTTGCCATTGCCGGTTTGGCGAAGGCCGGTCAGCGAGCTGACGCGGACGGTGACGCTGCCATCTCCCGCGAGCGTGCGGTGCACGAAGTAGTAGGAGTCACTCACCGCCTCCCCGCCCGGACCGACCGGGACGTGCGGATGACCGGCCTGACACGAAGCCGGCGACGGGCCGGTGCAGACGCCGCTCTCATGGCGGAACGTGCCCAGGTACGCGAAGACGATGATCGCGATGACCGATACGACGGCGGTGATCACCCAACCGCGGACGGTCCGGAACTTCGTCCACTCGGCGTGCAGCAGCTGCGCGAAGCTGTCGCGACCGGCCGGCAGGTCAGAGCGATAGGGAGCGGTGGTGGCGCTCATCGCGGTGCCTCGGCGGTCCGCGTCCCCGGTTCGGGCCCCGGCCCGGGCCCCGGCTCGGGCCCGGGCTCAGCGGCGCGGAACTGCACCGCGTCGCGCGTCAGCTCCATGTAGGCCTCCTCCAGGGTGGAGCGATGCACGGTCACCTCGGCGAACGGCACGCCGCTCTGGCCGAGCACCTCGACGATCCGCTCCGAGGCCAGCCCGGAGACCGTGAGCGCATCCGGTCCGGTCGCCGCCACGGTGGCGCCCGCGTTCGCCAGCGCGGTCATCGCCTCGGAGCGGGCGTGGGTGCGCAGCGCAACCCGTCCAGCGGACGCAGCATCGATCAGGTCGGCGACGCTCGTGTCGGCGACGAGCCGGCCGCGGCCGATCACCACGAGATGGCCGGCGGTGTCCTGCAGCTCGCTCATCAGATGGCTCGAGACGAGCACCGCCCGTCCCTCGGCCGCCAGCGAGCGCAGAAAGCCCCGCATCCACACGATTCCCTCGGGGTCCATGCCGTTGAACGGCTCGTCGAGGATCAGCACCGCCGGGTCCCCGAGCATCGCCGCGGCGAGCCCGAGCCGCTGGCGCATCCCCAACGAGAACCCACCGGCCTTGCGTCGCGCCACCGCCTGGAGCCCAGCCGCCTCGATCACCTGATCCACGCGCCCGGACCCGAGACCCTGGGAGTGGGCCAGCCACAGCAGATGGTGGCGCGCGCTGCGACTCGGCTGCAGCGCGCCGGCATCGAGCAACGAGCCGACCTGGCGCAGCGGGTGCCGCAGGCTCGCGTACGGTCGCCCGCCGATCAGCGCGCTGCCCTCGTTGACCGAGTCGAGTCCGAGGATGGCCCGCATCGTCGTGGACTTCCCGGCGCCGTTGGGGCCGACGAAGCCGGTCACGCTGCCGGGCGCCACCGTGAACGAGAGCCCGTCGAGGGCGACCGTCTGGCCGAATCGCTTGTGCAGGCCGTTCACTTCGATCGTCGCGTCCATGCCGGGAACGCTAGGCGGCGACGGCCGTCCTGTCGTCGCGCCCACGAGCCATCTTCGCCGTCGCCGATGCGAGCCACGTGGCCGCGCCGCGCGTCCCTCTCACGGGGGATACCGGGATGGCTGTGCGGAGGGATGCCGGCGTCGATGACAACGGTGACAATGGTCGACGTGGTGCGCGCAGACGCCTGGAACCGTGGCCGGCGGCCGAGCTCGACGGCGGTCACGGCGCCCGCCGTGACCGGGCTCGGGCTCGGGCTCGGGCTCGGCACGCTGGCGCTGATCGAGTCGATCGTGCGTTCGGCGCTGGCCGGCGTGAGCGCACAGCGCGCCGCCGTGCTGTGCGCCGTCGCTCTCTCGACGACGCTGCCGCCGGCGTTCCTGGCCCCAGTGGCGGCCGCGATCACAGTAGTCGCCGCGTGCGTGGTGTCACTGGCGCTGTTTCACACCCTGACGATCACCGCGCTCCTCGCGCAGCCGGCCGTCCTGTACCGGCTCGCCCGCGAGGGAGCGCCCCGGACCACCGCGCAGGCGATCGCGGTCGGCCTGCCGATCGCCTTCCTCGTGCTGGCGCTCACGCACCCGGTCCCTGGCGGCTCTGGAGCGGGAGTGCTCACCGTGCTGCTGGCCTCGCTGGCGCCCGCGGCGGCATTCGCCGGGATCGCCCAGCGATCCCGCGGCGAGGCGCTGGCGCACGATGCCGCCCGCCGGGCCGCCGCCGGCGACCTGCTCGAGCACACCGCCCGCGGCGAGCGGGCGCGGATCGCGCGCGAGCTGCACGACGTCGTGGCCCACCACATCTCGATGATCGCCGTGCAGGCCGAAACGGCGCGTGTCACCACTCCGGGCCTGCCCGCGGCGGCCGCCCAGCGGCTCGCCGCGATCGGCGACACCGCGCGGTCGGCGCTGACCGAGATGCGGCGGCTGCTCGGCGTGCTGCGTGAAGACGCCCACGACGACGCCCCGGACCTGCGGCCCCAACCCAGCCTCCGGCAGCTCAACGAGCTGCTCGACGAGACCCGCGACGCATCCGGAGCGGGCGCTCGCCTGATCCTCAGCGGGCCGCCGTTCGCGCTTGACCCCGGCGTCGAG
>DATCFW010000094.1:0-10397 GCA_036509295.1 Solirubrobacteraceae bacterium
GTCCGCGCCGGCGCGATCGTGCTCGGCGACTCCGTGCCGTTCCTTCCGGTCGGGGTGCACCTGGCCGTCGTCGATCCGGACGTCGGCGCCCAGCGGCGTGCGGTGGCGATGGGGCTGGGCGACGGGCGGATGCTGGTCGGCCCCGACAACGGGCTGCTGATGCTCGCGGCGCAGGCCGGCGATGGCGTTGTGGAGGCGGTGGATATCGCGCGCTCCCCGTTCCGGCGCCAGCCGGTGTCGGCCACCTTCCACGGGCGTGACATCTTCGCTCCGGTGGCGGCGGCGCTCGCCGGTGGCGCCTCGCTGGCCGAGGTGGGTGACCCCCTCGACGCGGAGGGACTCGTCGCGCTGCGCCTGCCCGAGCCACGCTGGCGTGATGGGGTGCTGATCGCGCACGTGCGGTCGGCAGATCGCTTCGGCAACCTCCAGCTCAACGTTCGCCACGAGGATCTCGCCGGCTCCGGTCTCAAGCTCGGCCACGGTGCGGCGCTCGAGTTCCCACACGGCGCGGTCGTGACCGTCGTGTACGTCCGCACGTTTGCCGACGTCGGGCGCGATGAGCTCCTGCTCTACGAGGACGCCCAACGGCGACTGGCGATCGCCGTCAGTCACGGCGATGCGTCCGATCGCCTTGGCCTCGGTGTCGACGATGAGCTGCGGATTGCGCCCGGATGACGGCGGGCGTCCACGGAGCCCGGCCCGGCACCCTGGGAACGCCCCGGCTGCATCTGCGGATCACGGATTCCACCAACATCCGCGCCCGGGAGCTGGCGGCGGCCGGTGCCCCGCACGGAACCTTGGTCACGGCAGCTGAGCAGAGCGCCGGACGCGGGCGCCAGGGCCGGGTCTGGTCGGCGCCCGCCGGCCGAGCGTTGCTGTGCTCGCTGGTCATCCGCCGGCCGCCCCGGCTGCTGGCGCTGGCGGCGGGGGTGGCGGTGGCCGAAACCGTGGGCGCCGACTCCGTGGTCAAATGGCCCAACGATGTGCTGGTGCACGATCGCAAGGTCGCGGGCATCCTGACCGAGGGCCGCCCGCAGGAGGACTGGTCGGTGCTCGGCATCGGCATCAACGTGGCGCTGGGGGTCGCGGAGCTCCCCCCGGAGCTCCGCGACACCGCGGGCACTCTGGGTCTTGGCGCGGAGGCGATTGAGCCCACCCTGACCGCGCTGCTGTCCGCGTTGACCCGTTGGGTGACGGCGCCCGCCGAGGTGGTGACCGCCGCCGTGCGCAGGCGCGACGCGCTGCTGGATCGCCCGGTCAGCTGGACCGGCGGGACCGGGACGGGGGCCGGGATCGACGATGAAGGGCGGCTGCTGGTGGCGATGGGAGACCGCCGGGTGGCGCTCAACGCCGGCGAAGTGCACCTCGCCGACCTCAGATCTCCGGTCAGATAACGGCCTGAGGCCCCGCGCCCGCCTGTCCAACGGCGTGACGCGGGCCTTGAGGTCCTCCGGGTCCGACGGTGCGTCGGACCGTTCTAGCGAGACATCCGCGGATCGACGAACACGTCGTCGATCTGGGAGTTGCCCGTCAGCGCCGTGAAACGCAGCGCGACGTTCGTGGTCCCTCCGGAGAGGAGCCCGGTCACCGCCGACGCGGTCAGCATCGGCAGCGACGGCTGCCAGGTACCGCCGAGCGCGAACACGCCCACCGGCACCCCCACCTGACCGAGGAGCGGCAGCTTGTACACCACCGACACGAGCACCGTGGAGAGGAGCCCGTTGTTACGCCCGAAGAAGCGGAACGTCGGATAGGCGGCGTCCACACAGGTGAACGGCGACTGAACCGAAGCCCCTGCGGGCAGGTCCATCGACGACGTACCGACCGAACCGGTCGCGCCGTACGGCTCGCTCCCGGCCACGATGCGAGCACCGCCGCTGAGAGTCCATCCCGACGCCCCGCCCTCGAAAGAACCTCCCGGGACCAGCTTGTACAGGCTCGTGTCCTGCCAAGGTGCGAACGGTTCGGTGAGAGCCGAGTGGTCGCACGCGTCGGTGCTGATGAGTGCCGCCCGCGCGGGAGCCCCGGAGAGGACGGCGATGCCGAGGCAGCTGACAACCGCCCCGACGATTCGTGTGTGACGGCTGAAAAGGCCCTTCATCATGCTGTACGCACCTTCCGTGGTGTGCACTGGCGGCCGAGCTATCTCGAACAGCGAGACCCCTAGCTTTGCGTCCCTGACTCGCGCCAGGTTTGCCCTTTTCAGTATTGGTTTACGAGTCGGGGCATCGGCAGATGTGACGGGTCGGCCGATTCATTCCAAACTTGAGTGGACGGTTGTTCGAGGCCGGTCCGTCCTTATCGGACCCGGGTGTCTAAGGCAGGCACCTGGCGCAGCCGATATCGCGCGGAGAATGACGTCTCAGCCCACCTTTGCGGAGCAGGAGCTGATGGTCGCCACCAGGCGCCGGGCGAGAACGCGGATGCGCGGCCGGGACCTGCTCGCCGAGCTGCTCGTCGGACTGGGGCTGTTGGCGGTGACGGCCGGGTTGTGGTGGCTCCGGCCGCCGCACATGTTCCTGTCGGCCGCTGCGCTCTGGTGCATGCTGGCCATGGTTCTGGCCACCAGGGTCCAGTTCGACACCCCGTTCGGCTTCACCGTCGCCACCCAGCTGGCGTTCGTCCCGCTGCTGTTCGCGCTGCCGGTCGCGCTCGTCCCGCTCGCGGTGACACTGGCGCTGGCCATCGCGCTGGTGCCCGACATCATCGCCGGGCGGTCCAATGTGCAGAGGCTGCTGGGCAGCGTGGGGAATGCCTGGTTTGCGGTGGGGCCGGTGCTGGTGTTCGCGGTGGCCGACGTATCGCCGGTGCATGCCGGTCCGTTGCTGCTGCTGGCTGCGCTGGGGGCTCAGTTCGTCGTTGATTTCGCCGCCGCGGCGCTGCGGACCCGGATCGCTCGAGAGGCGACGATCCAGTCGCAGCTGGGCGAGAGCTGGGTTTACCTGATCGACGCCGCGCTCTCGGGCATCGGGCTGGTGGTGGCCGAGGAGATGCATGCTGCCCCGTTTGCGGTGCTGGCCGTGGTTCCGCTGCTCGGCCTGCTGGCGATGTTCGCCAATGAGCGCCGCGGGCGGCTCGGCAACCTCCTCGAGCTCAACGACACCTACCGCGGCACCGCCCTCCTGCTCGGTGACGTCATCTCCGCCGATGACGGCTACACCGGAGAGCATTCGGATGGAGTCGTCGGGCTGGCCCTGGCCGTTGGCGACGTGCTGGGCCTGAGCGCCGAGCGCCGCCGGAACCTCGAGTTCGGAGCGATGCTGCACGATGTCGGCAAGATCGCGGTCCCGAAGGAGATCATCAACAAGCCGGGCAAGCTCGATCTCCATGAGTGGGAGATCATCAAGACCCACCCCGTGGTCGGCGAGCGGATGCTCAACCGGGTCGGCGGCTTCATGGTGGAGGTGGGCAAGATCGTCCGCCACCATCACGAGCGCTGGGATGGTGGCGGCTATCCGGATGGGTTGGTCGGCGAGCACAGCCCGCTCGAGTCGCGGATCATCGTCTGCTGCGACTCGTGGAGCGCCATGCGGACCGATCGTGCCTATCGCCGCGCGATGTCCTACGACGACGCGCTGGAGCAGATGGTGCAGAACTCCGGCACCCAGTTCGACCCGGCCGTCGTGGAGGCGATGCTCCGCGTGGTCGCCGCCTCAGAAGGAGCGGTAGTGACCGTTTCCGATCACGAAGCTGTGATTGCCCCGGTTGAAGCAGAGCACGGTGCTCGGGCCAACGCTGCAGGTGACGCCCAGCGCGCTCCACAGCGTGCCCTGGCCTAGGCGGCCTCTTCGGCGTCCTGGGGAGGGCGAGCCCGAGTCCGCGTGCGGCGCGGGCGCTTGATCTGGTCCACCCTGACATCGGCGTCCGGGTCCGTGGGCGTGCGTCTGGACCTGGGCTGGCGTTTGGGTGTGGTGCTGGTCCCATCATCGCTGGCCTCCTCGGCCGGTGGCGCAACCGCCTCCGCATCGTCCGCGTCGGTGTCGTCGTCATCATCCTCATCATCATCGTCGAGCTGGGGCCCGTCGTCGGCGTCATCGACATCATCGATGTCATCCGGGGCCTGGCGGCCGTCGTCATCCTCCCCAATGGCTTCGTCGTCCTCAGCGAGATCGAGCGCGGCCGTGTCGGTGCGGGCGGTGGCGCCCGCCCGCGGAGCGGCAGTGGCCCCGGTCTTGCGCCGGCGCCGGTTCTTGCCGCGCCGGCCCTTGGGGAAGTTGCGCAGGAGCTCGCGGGCGAGCGCCGCCGGCTTGCGGGCCATCCGGGTCCGGGCGCCGCGCAGGGCCTCCTCGGCCTCCGGCGAGTGGGCGAGGGCGGCCGCGAGCAGCGCGGCGGACAGCCGGCGATCCTCCTTGCGGCTGGCGTGGACCAGCCGGCGGGCGTTGCGGGCGTGGGCGGATCCGCTCGAGTTGACGAGGAGTCCGAGCAGTCGCTTGGTCTCCGGCCAGCGCTGCACCGCGTACTCCTCGTGCACCTCGCGGGTGTACTCGGCCATCCGCCAGATCCACGCGTTGGCCTGATCGCGGCGCCCGATCCGCCGCTCGGCCAGGGCCTGGAGCATGATCTTGACGCCCTCGCGCCGCTCGTCCCGCGGCCATCCGCCCATCATCTCGATCGCGGAGTCGAACGCCTCGGCGTCACGGCTGGCGGCGATCTCCTGGAGCGCTCGCAGGCGCAGCTGAGCGTTGCGGTTGCGCTGCACGGCGGTGAGCAGGAAGCGTCGCTTGAGCTCGCCGCCGCGGTCGAAGTGCAGCATCGCCTTGGCGCGGCGCCACCCGTTGGCCGCGACGCGGGCGCCGGCGAGCGCCGCCCATACGTGCTGCTCGCCGTAGTCCAGATGCTCGACGGCGATTCGCCACAGCTCGCGCTCGAACACCTCGGCTCTGCGGTCGGGATCCGGCGTCACCGGCAGCACCCGGCGCTCGACCCGGACGCGGCGCCCGCGCCCGCGGCGGACGGGGCCGACGACGATCGCGCCGCCGCGGTAGACGTCGCGGTCCAGCAGCGAATGCAGCGTGACGACCGGGTCGTCGTGCTTGGTGGCGGGATGGACGAAGTCGATGACGATCCCCGCCTCCTTGCCGGGATGGCGGCGGGTGACGCGACCGACACGCTGCTGGTAGATGCGCTTGGACGCGGTGGGCGCGAGGTGCATGCAGATCGTGGCCCGCGGGCTGTTCCAGCCCTCGGCCAGCAGCTGCGCATTGACCAACACGTCGATCTTGCCCGACTCGTAGTCGGCCAGGACGCGGGCCAGCTCCCGCTTTGGCGTCTCCCCGGACACCCCCATGGCGTTGATGCCAAACTCGCGGAACGCCGCGGCGACGTTGTAGGCGTGCTTGACCCCGGCGGCGTAGACGACACCCGGCACGCCGTTGAAGCGCGTCTTGTACAGGTCGGCGATCGCCATGTTGAACGGCGTCTGATCGAGCAGCTCGGCCAGCATCTCCTGGTCAAACTCGGTGTCCACCTCGCCGCGGCGCAGGGGCACCTTGGCGATCGTCCGCACGCCCGGTCCGGGCGGGATGCGGATGCAGCGCAAGGGGGAGATGACGCCGCGTCGGGCCGCCTGGGCCAGATCGAAACGGCTCGTCTGGGTGGGGAACAGGTCGGTGACGTGGCGGGCAATGAGCGCGCCCGTCGCGGTCATGCCGACGAAGATCGGACCCGCCCACGCGCGGATCGCCGCCGAGGTCTTCTCGCCAAGCGCCGTGTGGGCCTCGTCGCAGATGACGATCGCGTAGGAGTCGGAGATACGGCCGGCGTTGCGCACGAACCATTGGTAGGTCTCGACCGTCACCGGTCCGTTAGCGGCGTCGTGGCCGTCGAGCAGCGCGCCGCAGATCCGGTCGCGATAGCCGCGGTCGCGCAGCTCGCCGTGGAACTGATCGACGAGGTTGCGCCGGTGGGTGAGGATCAGGACTCCGCCGGTGCGCGACGCCTCGACGAAGCCGAGCGCGGCCACGGTCTTGCCGGCTCCGGTGGCGTGCTCGAACCAGAAGCGCTTGGCGGCGTTGGGATCCTCGGGCTGCTCGGCGAGCTGAGCGTCCTCCTCGTCGCCCTCGTCCTGCCAGTCCTGCGGCTCCTCGTCTTCGGGCTCGTCTGGCTCAGGCTCCTCGTCGTCCTCGTCGTCCTCGTCGAGGTCATCGTCGTCGTCCTCGTCGGGTTCGTCGATCGGGTCGAAGTCCGGCACCGGGCCGCCGCGCGCCTGGATGTCCTCCGGGACGGTGCCGTTGGCGCCGGCGCCGTTGGCGGGCGCGCTCTCGGCCAGCAACGCGGTCAGCGTGCCGGACAGGGCATCGACCTGATGCGCCGACAGGACCGTCCCGTCGACGAGGCGCGGCTCCTCCTCGGACAGCACCCGCTCGAGCCCGAGCAGCAGCGAGAAGTGGCGCCGCCACTCGATCGAGGGCGTCTTATTGCCGGCGTCGACCTCGATCAGCGCCGCGTCAAGGGCGCGCCGCCGCTCGGACCCTGGGGCCAGGGCCTCTTCGATCGATTCACCTTCGTAGACGAAGCGCTCGCGCGTCAGCAACTCGGCGCGCGCGATCGCGTCAGGGCTGGGAAAGGGGGTGGTCACACCCATCGGTGATTAGAAGTTGCGTCAGGATGAACGAGCCGCGGCGTGACGTCGTGGCGGCCCAAGCGTTCTCGGCACGAGACCGAGCACAGCGAGAAAGTTCCTCAGAAGCGTCCCCCCGGCCTCGTGCACGAAGGATAACGATTATTTAAGCAGATGCGTCGGACCGGCCTTGTGGCAAGCTGTCAGCTGTGAGTCCCCGCCGTCGATTCGCTGCGCTGGTGGTGCTGTTGGTAGCGGTGCTGGTGGGCGCCGTCGTCGCCGCGGGCGGCGGGTCGGGAACCCCGCGCAGCGTCACGCTCTCCCAGACCGCGGTGGCCTCGGCGCTGTCGGGCTCGCCGGCCGTCCTGGCGTCGCTGCACGCCCAGAGCAACGAGCTGCTGGGCGGCGGTACCGTCGCTTTTCGCGCGCGCCTGCGCAGCCTGCGCGGGCACCCGGTGGTCGTCAACGAGTGGGCCTCCTGGTGCGGGCCGTGTCAGAGCGAGTTCCCGGTCTTCCAGCGCAGCGCGGTCAAGTATGGGCGCCAGGTGGCATTCATCGGCGTCGACGCGCGGGACAGCGACGGCGCGGCCCGCGACTTCCTTCGCCGCTTCCCGCTCTCATACCCGAGCTACACCGATCCGAGGGAGCGCTTTGCCGGCCTCCTGCACACGATCGGCGGCATCCCGCAGACGATCTACTTCGGCGCCGGCGGCGCGGAGCTCTACGACCACGCTGGCCCCTACGAATCGACGGGCGCGCTCAATCGCGACATCCGCGTATACCTGCATCGATGAGCGACGGGCTGCCCTATGAGGTCCGCCGCGTGCAGGGTGAGGCGGAGATGGCCGCGGCGTTGACGCTGCGCCACGACGTGTTCTGCGTCGAGCAGGGCGTGCCGATGCGCGAGGAGCTCGATGGCCGCGACGGTGAGGGGGTGCACCTGGTGGCGGTGTCCAACGGCGGCCTCCTGGCCACCTGCCGCCTGCTGTTCGTCGGCCCGACGGTCCAGTTCAGCCGGCTGGCCGTGCGCGAGAGCGCCCGCCGCCAGGGGATCGCCTCCGCGCTGCTGCACCTCGCCGACGCCGAGACCCGCGCCGGCGGGGCGCGACGGCTCGTCCTCCACGCCCAGACCTACGCCCGCGACCTGTATGAGGCCGCCGGCTATGAGCCGCGCGGGCGGATCTTCATGGAGGCCGGGATCGAGCACATCGCGATGGAGAAGCGCCTGTCCTAGCGGCGACGCGGACGACGTCCCGGTAGCGTCCGGCGTCGTGCCGGAGATCCGCATCGACCCCCTGACCGGTCAGCGCGCGATCATCGCCGACGCGCGCGCCGGACGTCCCGGCGGCGAGCTGCGGCCTGGGTCGGCCCCTCGCCCCGACCCGGCGCAGGACCCGTTCGCGGCCGGCCACGAGGACGCCACCCCGCCGGAGGTGCACGCGGTGCGCCCCGACGGCTCGGCCGCCAACACGCCGGGCTGGCGGGTCCGGGTGTTCCCCAACCGGTATCCGGCGCTCACCGCCGACTCGCCGGAGCCGCCGCTGAGCGCCACCCCTGACCTGTTCTGGGCGGGCGCTGCGACCGGCGCCCACGAGGTGATCGTCAACGCTCCGGACCCGGCCGCCTCGCTTGGCGCTCTACCCGCCGAGCAGGTCGCGCTGGCCGTAGACGTGTGGCGCGAACGGATGCGGGCCCACGCCGACGCCGCCTGCGTCCACGTGTGCGTCAACGAGGGGATCGAAGCCGGCTCGTCGCAGGCCCACACCCACGCCCAGCTGTTCGCGCTCGATTTCGTACCGGCGGCGATCGCCCGGGAGCGCGAGCGCTTCGGCGCGTACACGGCACGGACGATGGGCGGCAACCTGCTCGGGGATCTCGTGCAACACGAGGTCCGTCAGCGCGAGCGGGTGATCGCGATCGACTCCGAGACGGTCCTGATGGCGCCGTACGGGTCGCGCGTCGCCTACCAGCTGATGATCGCCCCGCGCACTCCCCGGCCCCGGTTCGAGGACGACGGGCCCACGGGCGCCCCGATGCTCCACGAAGCCCTCGGGCGGCTCAGCCGGCACCTCGGGGCCAGCCCGCCGCTCAACCTGTGGGTGCGCACGGCGCCGCGCGGCGCTGAGCACTTCTGCTGGCGCATCGACATCCTCCCGCGCCTCGCCCAGCCGGCCGGGTTCGAGCTGGGTACGGGCGTCGGCATCACGATCGTCGCCCCCGAGCGCGCCGCCGCCGAGCTGCGCGACGCGTGAACGAGTGCGCGCCCTCGTCCAGCGGGTGAGCCGGGCCTCGGTGGATGTCGCCGGCGAGCGGGTGGGGGAGATCGGACCGGGGCTGCTGGTGCTGCTCGGCATCACCCACGGGGACACCGAGTCCGAGGCCGCCTGGCTGGCCGACAAGGTCCGGGCGCTGCGGGTGTTCCCCGACGCCGACGGGCGGATGAACGAGCCGCTCGGCGAGCGCCAGATCCTGTGCGTGAGCCAGTTCACCTTGTATGGCGACACCCGCAAGGGCAACCGGCCCAGCTACGTCGCGGCGGCCGCGCCGGAGATCGCCGAGCCGCTCTATGAGCGGTTCTGCCAGCTGACCGGCGCGCAGCGCGGGGTGTTCGGCGCGCACATGGAGGTGGCGCTGGTCAACGACGGACCGGTGACCCTGCTGGTGGAAAGCCGATAATCCTCCGAACGTGGGCCGCCACCGGTACCTGATCAATCCGCTCGCGCCGATCGGGGCCTGGAGCCGATGAAGAAGCCCGAGCAGGCCCTCGCGGCCGCGCGCGCGGCCGCCGCTCGCCGGGCGCCCGCCGGCGACGGGCCCGATGCCGCCGACGACGCCGGGTGGGGCGAGCCGCCCTCGGCCGACTCCGTGCGGCGGTTGGCCGAGTGGGCGATCATCGAGCCCGAGCGCGGGCACGTCTACTCCACGCGCCGCTACGGCCGGCCGATCACCGCCGTCAAGCTGCTGCTGATCCGCCTGCTGCGTCAATACATCGGCCAGATGAGCGCCTAGCAGAGCCGCTTCAACGCGCAGGTGGCCGCGCACGTGGTGCGACTCGAGGAGCGTGTGGCCGAGCTCGAGCGGGCGGCTGGCGAGTCCGGCGATCGGCCCGACCAGCCGCCGGCTGAATGAGGGTCGCGCAGATCCTCTGCGCCGCCGGCCCCGTCGACGGCGTCACCGGCCAGGCGCTCGCCTACCGCGAGCTGCTGCGCGGCTGGGGCTGGGGCGGCGACACCTACGCGCCGGTCATCGCCGCCGGGATGCCCTCTGGTGCCGTGCGCCCGCTGCATCAGCTGCGGTGCGACCGTGCCGACGTCGTGGTGCTCCATTACTCGGGCTACACGCCGGGCCTCGAGGACGTCGTCGCGCGAGCACCGCGCACCCTGCTGGTGTCCCACAACGTCACGCCGCCGCGGTACTTCTGGGCCAGCGACCCGGCTGAGGCGGTGCGCTGCCAGCTCGGTCGCGCCCAGCTCGGCCGTCTCGCCGCCGTCACCGGTGGGTTAGCCGGCGTGTCGGCGTACAACGGCGCGGAGCTGTCAGCGCTGGCCGGGCGCGACGCCGCGGTGATCCCGACCCTGTTCGACCGGTGCGCGCTGCCCGCCGGCCGGGCGTCGGAGGCCGCCACCGTCGACGCCGCCACCCCGACCGTTCTGTTCGTCGCGCGCCTGGTGCCGCACAAGCGCCAGGATCTGGTCATCCGGCGTTCGCACGCTTTCGCCGCGCGCGGCCCAGCGCCCGGCTCGTGCTCGTCGGAACCCCGCTGTCCCCGGACTTCGCCGCCGGGCTGCGGGCGCTCGCCGACCGGCTCGCTCCCGGCCGGGTGACGTTTCGCAGCGGA
>DATCFW010000095.1:0-7803 GCA_036509295.1 Solirubrobacteraceae bacterium
GGGCTGGATGGCGCCCGATCTCGGCCGCACCTGGCTGCAGTTCGGGACGGTGATCGTGCCCCTGCCGGTCGCGGTTCCGGCCCCGGGGGAGCGCCAGCCGAGCCGCCTGGAGACCGCGGCGGCCCCACGGCCGCGGGAGCCCCCGCCGACCGAGGCCGCCGCCCCCGCGCCCGGGCAGCCCCCTCGGGTCGCGCCCGGGCCACCGGTCGCCGGCGGCGGCACGCCACCACCACCACCGGAGATGACTCCGAGCCCTCCGCCGACGGATCGCACCAGCGTGGCGGAGCTCGCATCGAGAATGGCCGCGCTCGAGCGTGAGCTCCGCGACGCCCGTGCCGGCCGGGACGAGCTGGCCGCGTCGCTGGCCGATCGTGATCGCAGCCGGCGAATCGCCGAGCAGCGCGCGCACGCCGAGCACGCTCTCCGTCAGGACCTGGCCCGGCAGCTCAGCGTGAGCGCGCGCGAGGCCGAGCGCACTCGGCAGGCGATGGGCGACCTGGCCGCCGCCGAGGAGCGGATCCGTGGCCTGGAGCGCGTGCTCGGTGACGCCCAGCGCCGCAGCGACGAGGCCGATCAGGTCGCCGCCGCGGCCACGGTCGCTCGTGAGCGCGCCGAGCGCGAGCGGTCCCGCGCCGAGGAGACGCTGGCTCGCCGGGCGGGGCCGGCCGCCACCGCCGAGGCGGCACGGCTGCGCTTCGAGACTCAGCTGCGCGGCCGCCGGGCGCACGACGCCGTGTGGGTCCCGGCCGAGCCTGTCGCCGCCGCGCCGGCCGCGCCGACGGCGGCCATCCCCGATCCGCCGCCACCGCCACCGCCACCGCCTCCGGCACCGGTGCCTCCCGCGGTTCCGGGACCGCCTCCGATGCCGCAACCGGTACCGCCGCCCCCTCGGCCACCCGCCCTCGGGCCGCTGGCTCCGCCCGGCATCGCGCTGGCACCGCCGTCCGTCGGCGACGCGCTCGTCGTCACGCTGCGCGAGGAGCTCGACTCCCGGGCGCGCGCCGATGCTGCCATCCGAGCGCGCCTGATCGACGCCGAGACTCGCCTGGCGGCGCGGATGCTGCTCGATCAGCGGACCACCAACGCGCTGTCCCAGGTGCGCGCCGAGCTGGACACGTTGCGCGACGCGCTGGTCCACGAACGAGCCCTCCGCGCCGCCGCCGAGCGCCGTGCGGTCGAGCTCGAACGCGAGCTGAGCGGTCAGCGGGCAGTCTCGCGCGGGGCGTATGACGCCATCGGGGCGCTGCGCGCGGCGCTTGACCGGTTCGGTGCTCCTCCGCCGCAGCCGCCCCCCGCGCCGGAGCCGGCTGCCGCTGCGCCGCGGCCGGAGCCAACCGTTGCGCCGGAGCCGGCTGCCGCTGCGCCGAGGCCGGAGCCAACCGTTGCGCCGGAGCCGGCTGACGCTGCGCCGAGGCCAGAGCCAACCGTTGCGCCGCAGCCACCCGCTGCGCCGGAGCCAACCGCTGCGCTGGAGCCACCCGCTGCGCCGGAGCCACCCGCTGCGCCGGACCCACCCGAGCCCGAGGGCGGCCTCGGCCGGTCCCTCACGCGTCCAGCGCCGCCGGCGCGCGCCCCGGAGCCGACGAGCGCGCTGGTCGAGCCGGCGCGGCTCAACGATGCGCTCATGCGCCTGCGAGAGACGATCGCGCCGCAGGATGCTCCGGTGGCCGCCGGCACGGCGGTGATTCACCCGCGGTCGCTGCTCGAAGCGCTCGGGCGACCGACGCTGGAGCGGCCATTTCGTCGGCTTCTGCGCACGGACGCCGAGGTGGCTGGTCGGCTCGTGTTGGAGCTGCTGCCGCTGCAGCGCGTCGTCTATCCGCACGCGATCGCCTATGACCTCGTGCTCGGCACCGGCCCGGGTCGCGGCTGTGTCGCGGTCACCGCGACCGCCGACACGGCGACGATCGCGGTGCAGAGCATCCCTCGGCCGCGCGAGGCGGTGGACTTCCAGGTCTACGGCGAGCCCGCGCGGCTCGCCCGCCTGCTGACCGCCGGGCGCCTGCGCCGCTGCTTCAGCCGTCGCGTCGCCCGCGTGCGCGGCCGCCGCCAGGGGGTCGCAGCGCTGTCGGCGCTGCTCGGGACCCCGCTCGACCTCGCGGCGCTGCACGATGCCGGCGTTGCGCTCGATCCGGCCACGGCGTTCTCGCTCGTCGCCAGCATGATCGACCCGGCGTGGACCGTCCGCGAGCGGTTCACGCTGGCGCACGTCGAACCCGAGGCCGCCACCACATACCTGATTGTCAGCGACGGCCGGCCGCTCCGGGTGACCCGGACCGCCCCCGAGGGTCGGATCGCGACCACGCTCAGCGGCACCGCCGAGCAGCTCCTGGCCGCTCTGGCCGGACAGCCGGCCGGCGGGCTGACCGTCACCGGCGACGGCGGCGCGCTCACCTCGCTGCGCGCGTGGATCGACCACGCCCAGAGCGAATGACCGGGCCGATGGCGGGGCTCGCGCGCGGCCGCGGCGTCCGGGCCGGCGCCTAACCTAGAACGAGCCGCCATGACCCCCGCCTGCGCCCACCTCCACGTTCACTCCGAGTACTCGCTGCTCGACGGAGCGTGCAAGATCGAAGCGCTCGCCACCCGCGCCGCCGAGTTCGGCCAGCCCGCCCTGGGGCTGACCGATCATGGGGTCATGAACGGCTCAGTGGAGCTGTTCACCGCGTGTCGCAAGCACGGGATCAAGCCGATCATCGGCTGCGAGGTCTACATCGTCGGCGATCACGCCGTCCGCGCTCCGGGGCGGTTGGAGCGCTTCCACCTCACGCTGCTGGCCGCCACGCCGACCGGGTACCGCAACCTCGTCAAGCTGTCCTCCGCCGGGTTCCTCGAGGGCTATCAGCGGGGGAAGCCGTCGGTTGACATGGCGCAGCTCGCCGCTCACGGCGAGGGCCTGATCGCGCTCTCGGGCTGCCTGCAATCGCGGTTCTGCCAGTACCTCATTGACGGCCGCCCGGCCGAGGCTCGCGCCCACGCCCAGGTGCTGATGGACGCCGTCGGCCGCGACAACGTGTACTTCGAGGTCCAGAAGAACGGCCTCCCGGTCCAGGACAAGTGCAACGAGGAGATCGTCCGCATCGCCTCGGAGCTCGGACGGCCGCTCGTCGGGACCGGTGACGTGCACTATCTGCGCCGCGAGGATTACCACCATCACGCGGCGCTGCTCTGCGTTCAGACCAAGTCGACGCTCAGCCAGCCGAAGATCACCTTCGACACCAACGAGTTCTACCTGCGCTCCAGCCAGGAGATGGTGGACTCGTTCGCGGAGTGGCCGGAGGCGATCGCCACCACGGTGGAGATCGCCGAGCGCTGCGACGTCGAGCTCGAGCTCGGCCGCCAGCTCATCCCCAAGTACCCGACGCCCGGCGGCGAGGGGGACGGGGAGTATCTGCACGCGCTCGTCGAGGAGGGCCTGCGCCGGCGCTACGGCGACCCGGTGCCGGCGGCCGCGCGCGAGCGGGCCGACTACGAGCTCGGCGTGATCGACCGCATGGGCTTCAACGCCTACTTCCTGATCGTGTGGGACTTCGTCAAGTTCGCCAAGGATGCGGGCATCGCCGTCGGACCGGGACGTGGCTCGGCGGCCGGGTCGATCATCGCCTACTGCCTGCAGATCACCGATGTCGACCCGCTGCGCTATGACCTGCTGTTCGAGCGCTTCCTCAACCCCGAGCGCGTGTCGATGCCGGATATCGACATGGACTTCTCGGTGCGCGGCCGCGAGCGCGTGATCCGGTATGTCACCGAGAAGTACGGCAAGGAGGCCGTGGCGCAGATCGTCACCTTCGGCAAGATGTTCCCGCGGGCGGCGACGCGTGACGCCGCCCGCGTGCTCGGTCACGACTACGGCGTCGGAGACCGGCTGGCCAAGCTCATCCCCGATCCGATCATGGGCCGGCCGCCGAGCTTTCAGGATTGCCTGGCGCCCGGTCAGCCGCTGCGGCTCGAGGTGGACCGCGACGGCACCGCCAAGTCGATCATCGACGTGGCCCAGGGCCTGGAGGGGATCGTGCGCAACTCGTCGATCCACGCCGCCGCGGTGGTGATCTCCGACCGGCCGCTCACCGACATCCTGCCGTTGCAGATCGCCGATGCCGGCACCGATGACAACGGCGAGCGGGTGTTCCGCACGGTCACCCAGTTCTCGATGAAGCCGGTCGAGCAGCTCGGCTTGCTCAAAATGGACTTCCTCGGCCTGCGCAACCTCGACGTGATCGAGGACGCACTCGACATCATCGAGCGCTCCAGCGGCGAGCGGCCCGACATGAGCACGCTGCCGCTCGACGACGCCAAGACGTACGAGATGATGGCGCGGGGCGACTCGATCGGCGTGTTCCAGTTCGAGTCCGAGGGGATGCGTGAGACGCTCAAGAAGGTCCGGCCGAGCGAGTTGGAGCACCTGATCGCGCTCAACGCGCTGTACCGACCGGGTCCGATGGAGCAGATCCCGGCCTACACGCGCGGCAAGCACAACCCCGAGACGGTCTCCTATCCGGACGAGCGGCTGCGCCACATGCTCGAGCCGACCAACGGCTGCGTCGTCTACCAGGAGCAGGCGATGCAGATCTCCAAGGAGATCGCCGGCTTCAGCGGCGCCAAGGCCGACGACCTGCGCAAGGCGATCGGCAAGAAGAACCGCGAAGCGATGGCCAAGCTCAAGCCCGAGTTCTTCGCCGGCTGCCGGGCGTCCGGGACCAGCGAGTCGGTGACCGAGTGGTTGTGGACGACCAACGAGCGGAGCGCTGACTACAGCTTTAACAAGTGCGCGTCCGGGCAGACCCGCGTCATCCTGCCCGACGGGACTCGGATGAGGCTGTCCGAGGCCTTCAACAAGCAGCCTCCCGAGGTGATGTCAATGTGGGCGGATGGCACGATCCGCCCACACCGGGTCCAGACGATCGTCAAGACCGGCCGCAAGCCGGTCTATCGGGTGACCTGTGAGAGCGGACGACAGATCCGGGTGACGGCCGAGCACAGGCTGCTGACGACCGGCGGGTATGAGGAAGTCGGCCAGATGACGCCCGGGCAAACCGAGCTGATCACCATGCCGATGATCAGCGAGAAGCAACAGATGGACCGGTCCTTCCGCCAGGTCCGGGCGGCGTACGACACCGGTCCCGGTTACGGGCACTGCTCGATTGCCTCCAACGGCATGTGGTGCGCGAGCTGGCCGGAGCGTCAGATGTGCGAGTGGCTGATCGACCAAGGTGTCGAGTTCGAGATGCACAAGTCCCTGCCGAACGGCCGCATGTGTGACTTCTACTTCGCCGGCATCTACTGGGAGATGGACGGGATGGATCGCGTCGATGACTTCTTCGCGGCCAAGTACGGCGACCTCCCGTACGTGGTGGTGACGCCGGAGGACTTCCGTTTCCGAGTCGAGCGCCATCTGGCGACCGCCCACGCCGAGAACGGCGATCCGGTGATCTCGATCGAGTTGCTCGGTCCCGAGATGACCTACGACGTCGAGATGGCCCCAGACGGCCCCCTCAACTTCCTCGCCAACGGGATCGTCTCGCACAACTCACACTCGGCGTGTTACGCGCTTATCGCCTACCAGACCGCGTGGCTGAAGGCCAACCACCCGGCGGAGTTCATGGCGGCGCTGATCTCCTCGGTGATGGACACCAAGGACAAGGTGCCGTTCTTCGTCGCCCAGACCGAGCAGATGGGGATCGCCATCCTGCCGCCCGACGTCAACCTGTCCGATCACGAGTTCATCGTCGTCGACGGCAACATTCGCTTCGGGCTCGACGCGGTCAAGGGCGTCGGCTACCAGGCGGTCGAGGCGATCAAGCGGGCGCGCGAGGAGGTCGACGCCGCCCACCCGACCCCGCGCCCGTTCACCAGCCTGTTCGACTTCTGCGAGCGCGTCGACAATCGTGCGGTCAACAAGAAGGCGATCGAGGCGCTCATCAAGTGTGGGGCGTTCACCTCGACCAGCGCCTCGCGCAAGGGCATGCTGATGGTGCTCGAGCAGGCCCAGGCGGCCGGCCAGAAGGCCCAGCAGGACGCCCTCATCGGCCAGGGGTCGATCTTCGATCTCGCCATGGGATCAGATCCGCCCACCGACACCGAGGGATCGGGCCCCAGCGGCGCCGCCGCGGCGTTCGCCGGCCCCAGCCATGCTCCGATTCCCGGTGACGAGTTCGACCGCACCGAGATGCTCGCCGCCGAGAAGGAGTCGCTCGGCCTGTTCATCTCAGCGCACCCGCTCAAGGAGGTCGGGCCGGCCCTGCGAGCCAAGGCCGACAGCACGCTGGCCGAGGTCCGCAGCCGCCGCGACGGGGACTGGGTGACGATCGGCGGGATGGTCACCCAGGCCAAGAAGATCAAGACCCGGAAGGGCGACCTGATGATGTTCGCCACCGTCTATGACCTCGACGCGTCGGTCGAGATCATCGTGTTCGGCAAGACGCTCGCGTCGTGCGAGGAGGCGCTGGCCGCCGATTCAATCGTCCTCGTGCGCGGCAAGGTCGACCAGAAGGACAAGGACAAGACCGTGATCATCGTCCAGCAGGTGGAGTGTTTCGAGCCCTCCGAGGAGGAGGTGCTGGAGGCTCAGGTGCAGGCCGCCAAGCCGGCGTTCAGTCCGAGCGCGCTGCGGCTGCGCCTCGATGCCACCGCGCTGCAGATGTCGGTCCTGGGCGAACTGAAGGAGCTGCTGGCGGGGTTCCCCGGCGAGTCAGACGTCGTGATTGAGCTCAGCACCACCGTGGGGCATCGCCGGCTCAAGCTCGGCCCCAGCTACCGGGTCGCCCACAGCGCCGGCCTGCACGCCGAGCTCGACGCGCTGCTCGGCTCCGCGCTGATGCCGCAAGCGGCCGCGCAGCGCGAGCCTCAGGCGGAGGCCGCCGGCGTGTCCTGAGGGACTTCCGCCTGGACCCGTAGGCGCCCGGGGCCGTCGCGCACGGTCCTAGTGAACGTGCAGGTTGATCCCGAGCAGCAGCAGTGGCCACAGCAGGATCGCCAGGCCCGCCGAGATCACCGGCTTGAGCGCGTTCACGTGCCGCAGATAGTGGTGCGAGGATGCGATCAGCACCCCCACGATCAGCCAGATGATGCTGGTCAGGCTCCGTCTCATGTCGCTCGCTCCTGTCTGGGCATCGGTACCGGCGGACGCGCTCAGCTGGGCAGCCAGGGACCGCGCCAGCCGCCGAACCCCGAGACGAGCTTCTCGGCCTCGCTCGGTCCCCAGGAGCCCTGGGCGTAGGGGATCGCCTTGGGCGGAGCGTCCAGGAGCGGCTGGATCACCCGCCAGCACTGTTCGACGCTGTCCTGACGGGTGAAGTGGCTGGCATCGCCGATGAGCGCGGCGTGAAGCAGGACCTCATAGGGCGTGGCGCCCTCGCCGCCCTCCTTGGCGAACTCCATGTCCAGGTCGATCTCGCTGGCGCCCGGCGTGTCCGCGCGCTGCGCATCGAGCACGATCCGGATGCCGGTCACCGGGTCGATGCGGAAGACGACCTGACTTGGCTCCGGTCGGCGGCGGGCGCTGGGGATGAACGGCAGCCGGGGCGGATGGCGGAAGACGAGCCGCAGCTCGGTCTGGGTGACCGGGAGTCGCTTGCCCGTGCGGATGAAGAACGGCACGCCGGACCAGCGCCAGCTGTCGATGGCCAGCCGGAGTGACACGTAGGTCTCGGTGTCGGAGCCTGCGCGGACGCCGTCGACGTCCTGGTAGCCGGTGTATTGACCGCGCACGTAGTGCTCGGGCTCGGCGTCGCACATGGCGGCGAACACGGCGAACTTGGCATCCTTGGCGCTGTCCGCCTCGCCGGTGGCCGGCGGCTCCATCGC